>DATJGQ010001176.1:0-4799 GCA_035494815.1 Gemmataceae bacterium | reverse complement strand
CGGCCTGAACCCCGCCCGGGTTGACCACGCCGCCGTCCCAGTTCTGGCGGAAGTTAGCATTGCTCCGCGGGCCGGGGCCTGAGTCGGGGCTCGACGGGCCGAGGCGGTAGGCCTGGTCGAATGCCGGATTGTCCCACCAGGAGTACCCGTCCGGGCCGGCCGTGCCGGCCGCGTTGGCCGACGGCGGCGACGTGGCAGTCGTCGCTCCGTCGGCCCACGGGGAGTCCAACGCACCGCCCGCGAACTTCGGCCCGCGGGACCAGACGCTCCAGGTCACGGACCCGGCGGCTAATCGAGGCGTCGCGGACGGGTTCGGGTAATTCGGCCCGGCGCAAAACGCCATTCGCTCGGCGAACAGCACCGTGTTGCTCGTCCCGTCGGGAATCGTCTGCAAGGTGGTGGCGCCCTTGATGAGGTGCCCGTTCTGGAGCCCGCCGGTGGCGACCTGGGCGTTGATGGCATAGGAGGCCGCGCCGAAAATCACGACCCCGGCCCCGTTGAGCGATGTGGTGCCTTGCGACCGCCCGTTCCCCGCGTAATTGACCGCATCGTCGCTGAACCTAGCGTTCGGGGCGGTCGGATCGAGCGGGCAGGCGAAGATCTTGACCGCCTCGGTCCGGACGTTGAACGAGTTGCCGTTGGCCTTCTGATACATGGCAGACTGCTCGATGTACGGCAGGAGGAAGAAGTGTGCCGAACCCGCGCTCGCGCCGGCAGAGTTGCTCATGATGCCCGAGAAGGGCGGCAAAGAACCGTTCGCGTCGTGGTAGTTGTGGGCGCCGAGGGCCAACTGCTTGACGTTGTTCATACAGGTCGAGCGGGCGGCGGCCTCGCGGACCTTCTGCACCGCGGGCAGCAACAGCCCGATCAGGACGGCAATAATCGCGATGACGACGAGCAACTCGATCAGGGTGAACGCACGGCGTACACCGCCCGATCGATACGGGAGAGAAGTCGGGGCCATCGGAGTCTCCACGGCGAGAAGTGGGAGAAAACAATAACGACCGGCGACGGTCGCCGCGCACGAGTAACCGGTAACCGTCGACGTGACATATTTGATTTGCCGCGGCCGCGGCATTCTCACGACTTTCTCACACAATTCTTCGTTAACGCGGCGGATTTGTGAGAAATGACTGCCGTCCGGCAAATATTATGATGGGTGCCGGAAACGGCACACGCCTATGGGCGCGCGGGCCGACATCGACGCCCTGCTCGACGACGTCGCGCGGGGCCGGACGGAGTCGTTCGGGCGGATCGTCCGCGACTACGCGCTGCCGCTGCGCAGCTTCCTGGCCAGCCACGTCCACCATAGCGACGACGTGGACGACCTCGCCCAGGACGTGTTCCTGGCCGCACTGGTAAGCCTGCCGACCTTCCGCCGCGGCGACGACTTCGGGACCTGGTTACGGGGCATCGCCCGGAACAAATTGCTCACCTACTACCGGAGCACCGCCCGCCGTTCTCGGGCGATGCTGCGGTTCCAAGAGTCGGTGGCGCGACTGATCGAGGACGACCTCGAACGGGCCAGCGCGGCCGACCGGTCCGACGTGATCGAGCGACTCTTGGCCTGCATCGCCCGCCTGCCCGAGCGACTCCGCCGTGTCGTCCGGGCGGGGCTCAACGGGGCGAAACCGGCGGAACTGGCCCGTGAGTTGTCCACGACCGTCGGCGGGATTTACAACTTGCACTATCGGGCAAACCAGTTGCTCCGGGAATGCCTAACGAAAGGCCTCGATTGATGGACGCCGACTTGCGCGACCTGTTGAGCGCCTGGCTGGGCGGCGACGACCCCGGCGACGAGCGGCGCGACGCCCTCGCGGAACGGCTCCGGACGGATGCCGACTTCCGACAGGCGTTCGTGCATGAAATCCACATGCTCGGCATGCTCAAGGCCGTGCAGTCGGGGGAGCCGCGCTGGTTGCGGCTCGAAGACGTCATCGGCTGGTCGGCCCGCGAACCGGTCGGGGACGCGGCGCTGGCCGACCGCGTGGTCCGAGCGGGCATGGCGCGGCAGCGGACGCGGCGACTGGTCCGCCGCATCGCGGCCGTGGCCGCCGCGGCTCTGGCCTGTTCGCTGCTCGTCGTCGGGTTCCTTCGCCTCCGCTCCGGCGACGCGCCAAGGGATGAAGGGGCTGGACAATCGATCGAACTCGCCCGCGCGGTCAAGCTGGAAGGGGTCACGTGGGAGACCGGCTCGATCAGCCCGGCGGAGGGCGACGTCGTCACGACCGGCCGGCTGACGTTCTCCGCCGGTCGGCTGACACTGGCCTTTTTCGGCGGCGTCGCGCTGACGGCCGAGGGGCCGGCCGACCTGGAGCTGCTCGACCGCGACCGGATCTTCTGCCACCGCGGCAAATTGCGGGTCCGAGTCTCGCCCGGGGCGGAAGGGTTCACCGTCGCCGCGCCGGGCTACGAGATCATCGACCTCGGGACGGAGTTCGGGTTGAACATGGAGGTGGACGGCAAAGGGCGGATCATGGTGTTCGAGGGCGAAGCCGCGGTGTCGCTTTTGGGCGACGGCGGACGGTCCCGGCAAGGCGCTCTGGTCGCCGGCACGACGGCCGTCGAAGTCGATCCGTCGGGCCCGGGGATTCGCGAAGTCCCGCCGACACCGGACCGCTTTATCCGCCTCCCGGAATCGCCGGCTCCCGGATTGGAGTTCTCGCCGACGTACGCCCGCGAAGTCCTCGCCGCGGTCCCGACGGGCTACTGGCGGTTCCAGCGCATCAACGGCGGGCAGGTGCCCAATGAAGTCGCGGGAGGCCCGCCGCTGCGGGCCGTCGGCGGCGTCCGGATCGACGGCGACCGCCCCAACGGCAACCGCTGGGCCTATTTCCCCCAGGGCGACGTGACGCAGGCCCTCGTCATGGACGGCGAATGGACGCACTCTCGGGCTCACGGCTATGCGATCGAGGTGTGGGTCCAGCCGTCCCAGCTCGGCCTGAACCTGCCCGGTTCGACCGCGTTGGTATCTGCCATCGCCAACACCGACGGGCCGGACGAGAAGCACATCGCGCTGCTGGAGTTGATCGCCCGCGGCCGGCGATCGGTGCACGAGCCGTGCGCCGTCCGCTTCCTCGACCGCTGGCCGGCGGCGCGGACCGGCGGTGTAGACGTGTTCTCGCGGCGGTCCTTTGTGCCGTCGCAATGGCACCATGTCGTCGGGCAGAAATCCGGTGACATCTTGCAACTGTACGTCGACGGCGAGTTGGTCGGCACGTCGCCGGCACGACTGAACTTCGCCGACCCTGACGGCACCGCGCAATGCCGCGTGCTGGTGGGCCGTCTCAAGCAGTTGTCGGTCCCGCCTCACTATACTGAGATTCGGCCGTTCGAAGGCCGGCTGGACGAGCTGGCCATTTACGACCGGCCGCTGACCGTCGGAGAGATCCGCCGCCACGTCGCCCTTCGGGCAGCCGCAGAGCGAACCGTCCCTTGAGTCGCCACTTGAGTATTGGGCCTGGTGCAATGACCGAAGTCCGCGTCGCCATCCTCATCCTGTCCGCCGGCTTCCTGTGGCCCGCGGCGCCGGCCGCGGCCGCGCCGCCGGACTATCTCAAGGAAGTCAAACCGCTCCTCGCGAAGAATTGCTTTCAGTGCCACGGCCTCAAGGCCCAAAAGGGCGGCCTGCGCGTCGACACACTGAAAGCGATTCTCGCCGGCGGCGACAGCGGGCCGGCGGTCGTCCCTGGTAAGTCGGGCGAGAGCCCGCTGATCGCGGCCGTCAGCGGGGCGGAGGGCGTCACGCGGATGCCGCTCAAGAAGCCGCCGCTCCCACCGCCGCAGATCGCGATTCTCAAGGCCTGGATCGACGCCGGCGCGACCGTCCCGGCCAACGACCCGCCGGACGACGGCAGGCAAGGCGCCACGCACTGGGCGTTCGTCCCGCCGGTGCGGCCTAATCTGCCCCCGCTCCCTGACGGTCGCGGCTCTGACAGAATCCACAATCCGATCGATACGTTCGTCCTCGCGAACCTTCGAGCGGCGGGATTGGATTTGGCGGCGGAGGCCGACCGGGTGACGCTGCTCCGCCGCGTCAGCCTGGATTTGACCGGGCTGCCGCCGACTCCCGAAGAGGTCAGCGCCTTTCTCGCCGACGCGCGGCCGGGCGCCTACGAGCGCGTCGTCGATCGGCTCCTGGCGTCGCCGGCGTACGGCGAGCGGTGGGCGCGACACTGGCTCGACCTCGCCCGCTACGCCGACTCGAACGGCTACTCGATCGACGCCCCACGCGAGATTTGGGCCTTCCGCGATTACGTGATCAACGCGCTCAACCGCGACCTGCCGTTCGACCAGTTCACGATCGAACAGATCGCAGGCGACATGCTGCCGGACGCGACCCTGGACCAGAAGGTCGCGACCGGCTTCCATCGCAACACGCAGATCAATCAGGAGGGCGGCGTCGACCCGGAACAGTTCCGCGTTGAAGCCGTCTCCGACCGGGTGAGCACCACCGGCACCGTCTGGCTGGGGCTGACGCTCGGCTGCTGCCGCTGCCACGACCACAAGTACGACCCGGTGACGCAGAAAGAGTTCTACCAACTCTTCGCGTTCCTCAATAACTGTGACGAGCCGAACCTGCCGATCGCCTCGGCGAATCAGGCGGCCGAGAAGGAGCGGGTCACCCAGCGGCTGGCGAAGCTCGAGGACGAGATCAAGGCGGAGGAAGTCCGCATCCTGGAGGGGATCCCTGAGGACGACCGGGAGAAGTACCGCGACTACTTCGTCATCCACAATCTGCGGCCGGACCAGCGGAGCGACGAGCAGAAGCCAACGATTTTCAAATTCATTTCCGGCAA
>DATJGQ010001175.1:0-2154 GCA_035494815.1 Gemmataceae bacterium | reverse complement strand
CCTGAGCGATCCGGACCTGTACGACAAGGTCTTCCCCGGCACGAAGTTGCCGATCGCGGTTCATTGCATGTACCAGGGGATGTTCGCGATCATCACGCCGGCGCTGATCAGCGGTGCGTTCGCCGAGCGCGTCAAGTTCGGGGCGTACTGCCTGTTCATTACGCTGTGGGCGACTCTGGTGTACGACCCGCTGGCTCACTGGGTGTGGGCGGTGGGTGCCGACGGCAAAGCGGCCGGCTGGCTCGGCAAGCTCGGCGCGCTCGACTTCGCGGGCGGGACGGTCGTGCACATCTCCGCCGGGTTCGCCGGACTGGCGGCCATATTGCTATTACGAAAGCGGTTCGGTTATCCCGAGCGGGCGATGCACCCGAACAGCATGGTGCTGACGCTGACCGGCGCCGGCCTGTTGTGGTTCGGCTGGTTCGGGTTCAACGGGGGCAGCGCTTTGGCGGCGAGCCCGCTGGCCGCGTTCGCCCTGACCGCGTCGCAAGTCGCGGCCGCGGCCGCTGGGCTGAGCTGGGTCGCGGTCGAGTGGATGCACCGCGGCAAGCCGACCGGTCTCGGACTGGCCTCCGGCATCGTCGCGGGCCTGGTCGCGGTGACGCCCGCGTCCGGTTTCGTTTCGCCGCTCGGGGCGCTCGTCATCGGCATCACCGCCGGCGCGGTGTGCTACGCCGCGGTCTGTCTCAAGCCGTCGTTCAAATACGACGACTCGCTGGACGCGTTCGGCGTGCACGGCATCGGCGGCTTTCTCGGGGCGGTGCTGACCGGCGTATTCGCGTCCGCGGTCCTTTACAAAGCCGGCTCCGGCAGCGACATCCCCAGCGATTACCTGGCACAGGCATCGGTCAATCGCTTCGGCCAGATCGGCGTGCAGCTCCTCGCCGCATTAGTGGCGGCGGCGTACTCCTTCGTTGCGACCGGCGTGCTGGTCAAAGTGATCGATGCCACCGTCGGCTTCTGTCTGCCGGCGAAGACCGAGGGCCTGGGCTTGGACCGCGGCGTCCACGGCGAAGTCGGCTTTGACCTCGACCCGGTCGAGGAAGCCGCCGCCGAAGTTCACTACCACGAGCCGAAGGCCGCGAACGTCCCGCCGAATGGTCACCGACGTTTTACGGTCGTGGTCGAGGGCGCGAACAACGGCGACCTCATGCACACCTGGTCGTCCCTCTGCCAGGTCGGCGGTAAACCCGCTCCGAACGAATTCAAGACCGTCTACCCGTACGTGACGACCGTGCAAGGCAATCGCTTCCGCTTCCGCGGCGGCGACCCGGTGATGCTCCGCGAGAACCTCGAAAAACTCTTCCGCGACCAGCTCGACGGGTCGGCGATCCGCACGCATGTCGAAAGCTAAGAAAGTGTTTAGTGTTTAGTGTTTAGTGAGTAGAAAAGACTTGCGGCTGCCTTACGGCTCTGGTCTTTTCTAAACACTAAACACTAAACACTCCATTGCCATGAAACTCATCGTCGCCATCATCCGCCCGGAAAAGCTCGAGGCCGTACAGGGGGCGCTCAACGAGCGCGACGTCTACCTGATGACCGTCTCCGACGTCCGCGGCTGCGGCCGTCAACGAGGCTACACCGAGGTGTACCGCAGCGCCGAGTATCAAGTGCGGTTATTGCCCAAGCTGAAACTGGAGATTGCCGTCAACGAGGCGTTCGTCGAGGCCACCGTCGAGGCGATCGTACACGCCGCGCGGAGCGAAGGCGGCCAGATCGGCGACGGCAAGATCTTCGTCCTGCCAATGGATGATTGTGTGCGGATTCGGACGGGCGAGCGTGGAACGTTGGCGATCGGCCCTTGAGAGGCCACAGGCTTGAGGCTCTAGGCTACAGGAACCGCGACGTGAAATCGTTCTTCCTGAAGCCTGTGGCCTGACGCCTGTAGCCTGAAAACGAGCCGGGGCGCGGTTTCCCGCGCCCCGGCCTTCCCCCCTCTCCCTGGCGGCTCTGACCCGTCCCGCGGCGATCCGGGCGGCCACAATCCGCTTCGGCGCGGACGACAAATCGTTGTCGCGAGTCCACGCCGCACGTCGGCGGTCAACCGACCGACGGCAAGTCGGGGGCCGTATAGCGGCGGTTTTGCGGGATGGGAAGGGCAATTTCGCTTGTGCTGAGATCAGAACCGCCGTCACCTGTATCAGAGCCGCGGGG
>DATJGQ010001174.1:0-2837 GCA_035494815.1 Gemmataceae bacterium | reverse complement strand
CGCGCACCCCGTGCCCGGGCTCGCTCGCGGCGATCGCGATCCGTTTTCCGTCGGGCGGGATGAAACCGCCTCCGAAGACCTGAAGCGTCCCGACCTCGACCTGCCGCGGTTCACCCGCCCCGGTCGGCAGCAGAACGACTCGGGTCGACGAGCCGGACGGGACGATCGTCAACGCCCACTTGCCGTCGGGTGAGAGCTCTTGCGGGTTGCCGTCGCCCAGCCGCACCGCGGGCGCGCCGTCGGTACCGCGCAGATAAACAGATCCGAGCGGACCGCCCCCCTCGCCGGTTTCCCCGAAGATCATCGTCTTCGCGTCGGCAGAGAGGTTGGCGAGGTTGGACCGATCGAGCCATGAAAGGTCGCGTTCGAACCTGTCGGAGGACCCGGCGAAACGGATTTCGCTCGTGGTGAGCTCACGCTCCACGAGCGCCGTCCCGTTCGTCGCGATGTCGTGAAGGACTTCGAGATCGGTCGTCGTGCCGACGAGACGCACGCGGCCCGAAAGATCGACCGCGAAAATGCCCGTTCCCGTCGTGGCCTTCACCCCCATGAACCAGATCTCTTTTCCCGAAGGGTGCCAGGCGAGGGTGTCGATGTAGATGAAGCCGGTGGCCAAGACCGTTCGCTTGCCGGCGGTGTCGATGAGGTCGATGACGTTGGCGGATTTCTCGAAATCGACGGCGGCGACGTAAGCGCCGTCGGGAGAGACACGGTGATTCGAAAGCCCCGGTGAGGCGTAGAGCCGCTTGCCGATCGGATATTCCAGAACGGTTTCCCCTCCGGTCTGGCGCAGGACGGCGAGGTCCGTTCCGTTCGGCGCCCAGTCGGCCGTGATCACGTGTTCGAGAAGCTCTCGCGGCGTGCCTCCGGCCAGGGGCACGCGGGCGAGCGTCCCGTCACCCGCCGTGCCGAACAGGAGCTTCTTCTTCAAAAGGATCGCGAGCTCGCCGCCGCGGGACACCGAGAGCAGGCTCGCGCCCACGATGCCCAACGGGCGGGTCTCGGGGCTTCCGACTCGCGAGAGGAAGATCTCCACCGGCCGGTCTCCCCAAGCGGCGCCGTAAACCACGGTCTGGGCGTCCGCGGTGAAGCGGGCGAACAGCACGTTGCCGCGCCGGTAGGTCAGGCGTTTGTGGACGACCGCGGTCGCCTCGGAGACACCGGCGGCGGGAGCGCCGGACGTTCGCCTTCCGGCCCAGAACACGAGAGCGAGGACGCCCGCGCCGACGAGGGCGAACGCCGCGAGGCGTAGGGACCCCCGACCCTTCGATGCCCTCGCCCCCGCGTTGGGCGCGGCGGACTGCCCGGAGGTGCCGGAGAGGGCTTCGAGGTCGAACGCAAGGTCGTGGGCCGAGTGGAAGCGCTGTTCGGGGTTCTTCTCGAGGCAATGGCGCACGATCCGCTCGAGCCCGGGGGCGATCCCTTGATTGGTCACCGAGAGGTCCGGCGGGTCCTCCTTGAGAATCGCCGACATCGTGTCCGCGGCACTGTCGCCTTGAAACGCGCGCTTGCCGGAGATCATCTCGTAGAGGATCGCGCCGAAGGAGAAGATGTCGGACCTGGCATCGGTCGGCCGTCCCCGCACCTGCTCGGGCGCCATGTAGCCGAGCGTGCCGAGAACGACACCGGGCTCCGTGCCCTTCGCGGCGGTCGGCATGTTCGTGGCGCCGCCGCCCTCTTCGGCTTGTGTCAGCTTGGCCAAGCCGAAGTCCAGGATCTTGAGGCGGCCGTCCTTCGTGACAAAGAGGTTCTCGGGCTTCAAGTCCCGGTGGACGATCCCCTTCTCGTGAGCGGCGGCCAGGCCGTGGGCGATCTGCACCGCGTGGTCGATGGCTTTTCGCGGGGACAGCCGTCCGCCGGCGAGCAACGACCGCAGCGTCTCGCCTTCCAGCAGCTCCTGAACGACGTACGGCGCGCCGTCGTGGCTGCCGATGTCGTAGACGGCGGTGAGGTTGGGGTGATTGAGGATGCCGGCGGCTCGAGCTTCCTGCTCGAAACGGCGGAGGCGATCGGGGTCGGCGGAAAACGACGCGGGAAGGACCTTGATCGCGACCTCGCGGCCCAGCCGCGGGTCGCGGGCCCGCCAGACCTCGCCCATGCCTCCGGCCCCAAGAGGCGAGAGCACTTCATACGGGCCGAGTCGTGCGCCTGCCGAGATCATGGCGGCGGAGCATACCCCGAGCCGTGCACCCTGATCCGCAACACCAGCGCCAGCGAGCTCAGCCCCAGCAGGGAGGCGAGCAGAAAGGCCGCGCCCGGAAAATGGATGGGCGCCGCCGCGCCGGAAAAGCGGCCGAGCGTCTGCGTCATGATCAGCGGACCCAGAATGGTGGTGAGGCTCATCATGCTGGAGACGCCGCCTTGCAGCTCGCCCTGCTGATTGGGCGGCACTTGCTTCGACATGATCGCGTTCATCGACGGATAGGCGAGCCCCTGCAGCAAACCGATCGCCATGGCCGCGAACGCGGTCCAGGTCCGGGTCACGAACGCCAGCGCCAGCAAGCTGGCCACGCCGGAAGTCACCCCTACGATCACCGCCCGGTACTCGCCGATGCGCGGGATGATCTTGCCGGTCAGGTAGCCCTGCGTGAATGCCATCATCACGCCGACGAACGCGAGCGACGCGCCGATCATGGCTTCGGACCAATCGAAACGCAGTTTGGCGAAGAACGACCAGGTGCTCGGATAGACCTGATGCGCCAATTGCCACAGGAACACGGCGCTCGCGATGGCGATCACCGCCGGATAGCGCCGCATAGACGTCAGCGTGCCGAGCGGGTTGGCGCGCTTCCATTCGAACTCACGGCGGCGCTCCTTCGGCAGGCTCTCGGGCAGCA
>DATJGQ010001173.1:0-6307 GCA_035494815.1 Gemmataceae bacterium | reverse complement strand
GCGGAACCGCGAAACGCCCCGCGTCTTGAGGGCAGCAGTCAGGGCTTTGTCGTCGGTCGTGCGAAAGTGCATGTTGACGCAGAAGAGGCCCATGGAACGCTCCAAGATTCGGCGGTAACGGGGTGATGCCAGAGTATAGCCCATCTTCGCCGTCCTGCCCGGTTGCCAACGGCACCAGAGCTGCGACGACGGCCCTGTTATGGCGGAAATCCGCGTCGGCATCTCCGGCTGGCTCTACCCTCCGTGGCGGGGCAACTTCTACCCGGCCGGGCTGCCGCACCGGCTCGAACTGTCATACGCGAGCCGGCGTTTCAACGCGTTGGAAGTCAACGGCACGTTTTACTCGCTCAAGCGGCCGTCGGTTTTTCGGTCGTGGTACGACGAGACGCCCGCGGGGTTTGTCTTCGCCCTCAAGGGCGGGCGGTACATCACGCACATGCGGAAACTCCGGGAGCCGCGGCAGCCGCTCGCCAACTTTCTCGCGTCCCGCGTCCTCTGTCTGCGCGAGAAACTCGGCCCCATCTTCTGGCAATTCCCGCCGGTTTTGCCGTTCGTCGAAGACCGGTTCAAAGAGTTCTTCGACCTGCTGCCACACGACACGGTCGAGTTGTCGCGAGTCGCCCGGAACCATTCGACATTTCTCAAAAAACGGGTCGAACTCGAGCCCGACGCGAAACGGCCGGTGCGTCACGCAATCGAGTTCCGCCACGAGAGTTTTCTGACCGATCGCTTCATCGACCTGTTGCGGCGGTACAACCTCGCGCTCGTGGTCGCGGACGTGGCGAGCAAGTTTCCGACGGCGGAAGACGTGACCGCCGATTGGGTCTACGTACGGCTGCACGGTTCGCGGCAACTTTACGCGAGCGGCTATTCGCCGCGCGAGATCGCCGCGTGGGCGGCAAAGGTCCGCGCGTGGAGCCGGGGAACGGAGCCGGCGGACGCGCGACGGATCGGCGGCAGAGCGGCGACGGCGAAGGGCGGCCGCGACGTCTATGTGTTCTTCGACAATACCGACGTCAAGCTGCGGGCTCCGGTGGACGCCCGCCGGATGGCGAACGAACTCCGGATCGGTCCCCGCGAGACGACCCGTCGCACCCTCGCCGCACTCGCGGTCAAGCCGAAGGCGCGGCGGAAGAAGCCGGCGACGTCGATCCGGCCGGGAGGCTCTTAGCCGAAGCTTTCGCCCAATCTTCCCCGAGTCCGACGCCGAGCCGGCCGAGGGCGTCGAGAGCGGCGGAGACGGACATTGGCAGGACCTGAACGCGCTCGGCTGTGACGACGTGCAGCGCCCCGACCAGCGCCTTCGGTACACCGGGGATGAAGACCACCTGCCGGCCGTCGGCGAGCGTCTCCATCAGAAATCCGATCTGCGACGACGCCTCGAACCGGACGACGACCGTCCGCACCGATCGCTTGCCTTCGACGCCGATGAAATCGGCTCCGACGCGTTTCATCAACGCATAACCGGGGACGAGCAGCGCGAGCCGCTCCGCGCGGCGCCCGAGACCGCGGACAAGTGCGGTTTCCGCGACGATCCCCGCGAGAAAGCAGCAGAAGATGAGCGCGACGATCGCGATCAACAGGACCAGCGAGACTCCGCCCACCGACTTGTCCGGCAACCGCGCAAACAGCGGCTCGACGAGTTTGATCGTAAGGTCCACGGCCCATGCGACGATCGCCACAATCACGACGATCGGCAGCAGGACGACGAGTCCGCCGATCATCGTGGATTTGACAAACCGATAGACGCCTCGCATGACGCGCCTCGCGGTCGGGTCTAGAACTCGACCTGGTACTTCGCCACCATCTTGCGGCGAATGTCAGCGGTCTCCTTGTCAATATTGGCCCACGTCTGCTGGCGGATGACTCGCTCGTTCGCACCGGCTTGAGCGATGAGGCTGTTGATCTGTGGCGCGTTGCTGACGTTCTCGGTCTGAGTCGTCGGGGCATAGCCATAGCCCCAATACCCGTTGCCGTACGGCGTACTGCCGCTCGTCTGGACGGCGGCATCGGCACGTTGCATCGAGAGCATCTGGCCCTGGCTCAGCGTCGCCTTGCCGAGAGTGGCCAGGCCGCGGAGCGTGACGGCGACCTGTGCGCCGTACGTGAGGAGGTCCGGGTCCACGCCCAACAGGGGAAGCTCGTCGATCTGCCGGGCGTAATTCTGATAGGCGCGGGCCAGGTTGTTATAGGTCTGCTGTTTCTGCTTCTGCAATTCGTTTAACAGCTTCGAGACGGACCGGAAGTATTTTTGCGACGCCTCGACCGAGGGCTTCCCCGGCGTGGCCTTTGACGGAGTCGCCTGAACGGTGGCCGTGACAGCGGGAGTAAGCAGTTCGCTGACGAGTTGCCTCAAGCCGCGTTCGGTCAGGGGGCCGCTCAAGACGACGGACGCGCCGCTCGACTGCACCGTCCACGCTTCCAGATCTTCGACCGCGTTGCCCGAAGCGTCGAGGGCTGTCAGCACCAGCGTCTTTGCGACCGGTGTGAGCGCGCTAACGACGTCGCCGTCGAGCATGATCTCGCCGCGAAGCGTCGGCGCGACTTGCACGGCCAGGCGGACGCCCTTGAGCCCGGCGATCGCGCGGACGATGGCATCGAGTTGCGCCTCATGCCCGGCTATGACCTTAGAAGTAGCGAGCTTCGCGCGGAGGCCGGGCGGGTCGAAGACGTCGGTCAGGTCAAGTGCGAGAAACACCGGTGCGGTGGCCTTGGCGGTCGCCTCCGCGAGATACGGTGACAGGCCGCCGGTGCTGCGGAGCCAGCGGGCGAACTCCTGTCGGTTGGCGGGGTGCATTGCGCCCACGGTTTGCGGCGCGAGCATCGCGTAGTAGGTATTTCGCGGCGATATGACCACCTGACGGCCGCCAAGTTCATCCGTCGTTCCGCCTTCCGCCGCGGCAAGTTGGGCGGGCGTCATCGCGGCCCGGGTCGAGGCCACTCCCACGCGCCAGGCGGGGTCGAGCGTCGTCAGGCTGATCTGGGCACCGATGACGAGCTTGTCCACCGCCGCCGGCAAGCTATCAACGCCGGTGAGCGAGTCCCGCTCTTGAGTCTTGGTGCCCATCGGACTTCGATGGACCGCGTCCGCGTCGACCAGGAGGACCGCGTTCGCCTGTGCCGGCACGCGGCGAAGCAAATCGGCGAAGTCCGCCGCCCGACAATTCTCGGCGGTCAGCAAAAACAGACCGGCCCACGCGTGCCAAGGAAATCGTTGCATGGAGTCACCTCGTTGGTAAGTTGCCGGAACGAAGCCGCGGGTTCCCCAACTACGCCCGCGTTTCCCCCGCCTCGTCCGGTGAAAAGTGGCAGCAGGCGACGCCTACGGTGACGTTATCCTGCCCGCCATGACTCAGGGCCAGATCCACCAGCGCCTGGCAGGCGTCCCGCGCCGTCGCGGCCGACCGCAGGACGACAGCGATCGCGTCGGCATCAACCGTGTCAGACAGTCCGTCCGTGCACAACAGAACCCGGTCCCCGTCCCGCAGCGTTAGACGGTGAAGGTCGGGGTGGGACTGGTTGTGCGTCCCGCCGAGCGCGCGGGTCAGGGCGTGACGATAAGGCACCGTCCGCGCTTCGCCCGGCTGAATTAATCCGGCGTCCGCGAAGTCCTGGACCGTTGTGTGATCGCGGGTCAACTGATCGCATTTTTGGCCGCGGCAGAGGTAGGCGCGCGAGTCGCCGACGTGGCCGATCAGAAGCTCGCGGCCGACGATCACCGCCGCGGTCATTGTCGTTGCCATCCCCGCCAATTCCGGCTTCCGCCCGGCCTCCGCCCGCAACACGGCGTCCACGAGGCGAAAACGTTCCGTCATGCGCTCGAGAATCCGACGCCCTTCCGTCTGTCCGGGCAGCATGACCCAGTCGGGCGTATCGAGGGCCAGATGAATCAAGGTGGTGACGGCCGTTCGACTCGCCACCTCGCCCGCGGCCATCCCGCCGACGCCGTCGGCCACGAGGAGGCCGTAGCAGATTTCGGCGTTGACGTCCGGTATCGTTTCCTTTGGCAGGTTCGATTCCAACAGCCGCAACGCGCGATCCGCCTGTAAGACGATGTAGACGTCCTCGTTGTTGGGCCGGACATGTCCGGCATGCGAAAGGGCGGCCATATCGACCCGATCGCCGGACGCCACCGGTGCCGGCACACGCGGCTGCACCCGCCCCTCGCCGACAGCAGGTGTGGCACCTGTACTCATCGTTGTACGGCTCGTGTCGCGCCGCCCTGGAACGCGAAAAGCAATCCGCCCCATTCCGCCGGCGCGTATCCCGGGCGCTAATTGTCGGCTCAGACTTGCCGGATTACAAGCGCGTTGTCGGACATGGAGTTCGGCGTCGCCGGGACATGAGCGGTCAGCGACGCGGCCCGACTGCGAGGATATTGCCCGTACATGTCGTGATGTCGTAGGATGAGCGGTTCAAAATAAACCCCGCGATCGATCTGAGAAACGTCTTGCACGAAAGGGCCAAATAATGACTCAGAGCAAGGCGAAGCCCAAGGCCACGGGCGCGACACGCACGAGCAAGCCCCGCAAGTCGGCAGCTAAGTCCTCGCTCGAGGCGGGGACGCCTACCGGGCCGGTGAAACTGCTCTCCGGCGGCAACCCGCAGATCGCGAAGGCCTACGGCGACGCCCCGGTGCAGGCGTACATCGCCGCCATGCCGGGCTGGAAGAGCGACGTCGGCCGCCGCCTGGACGCGCTCATCGTTCGGGCCGTCCCCGGGGTCTACAAGGCAGTGAAGTGGAACTCGCCCTTCTATGGCATCGAGGACCAGGGCTGGTTTCTCGGCATCCATTGCTTTACGAAGTACATCAAGGTGGCCTTTTTCCGCGGCAAGTCTCTGCGTCCACTTCCGCCCGGCGAGTCGAAGCAAAAGGAAGTGCGTTACCTCGACATCCATGAGGACGACGCGCTCGACGAAGCGCAGTTGGCCGATTGGGTGAGGCAAGCGAGCCAGTTGCCCGGCGAACGAATGTGAGCGGCGACTATGAGGAACGTCCGAGGCGTGAGTGGTTCGCGAAATCATCGGTCAAGCCGACAACCTTGAGAAAGCGACAACGACCATGAAGAAGACGGCAAGCGGCACGGAGGAAGGAACTGGGGGCGGCTCGCCGTCTCATCTGATCGATGCGAGAATCAAGGATCTGAACGATTGGCGTGGCGTGGCGCTCGCTCGCATCCGAACGCTTATCAAGCAGGCCGACCCAGAAGTGGTCGAGGAGTGGAAATGGGTGAAGCCCACCAATCCGGGGACGCCCGTGTGGTCGCATGACGGTATCATCTGCACTGGCGAAAGCTACAAGGACAAGGTCAAGATGACCTTTGCCAAGGGCGCCTCGCTCAAGGACCCTTCAGGCCTCTTCAACTCCAGCCTCGACGGCAACACCCGGCGTGCGATCGATTTCCACGAGGGCGACGAGATCGATCAAGAGGCGTTGAAGGCGCTTATTCGCGCCGCCGTGGCGCTGAATTCTTCGCAGGCAGCAACCGCTCGCCCGAACCGCTCGCCAGAGAGACCAAAGCGATCGTGAGGGGCGCGTCAAACCGGGCTGGGCGCCTTGACCGTGCCGCTAGAATCGTGGCATGAGTGGAGACAAGGAAGTCAACACTAGGCATTTGCTCAAGCCAGGGCGACTCAGGCTGGGCGAGGTCGCCGCACTCGTGAGTGCGGTCTGTGCCATCGTGAACCTGCTGCTGCAACTGACCAGATAGACCCATCAATCCACGAAGAGGCCCGCGGATCGCTCCGCGGGCCTTTCGCGTTACCGAGTCGAGGCGGCGGGAATCGAACCCGCGTCCCGTGGCACTTCAGCGCCAGCTTCTACGTGTGTAGCCCGTTTACGATTGAGAGGCTTTCCCCCTCGTGTTCGTCCGGCCGGGCCCCAGCGAGCAGGGTCCTGGTCAGACTAACCGACTGCCTGTTTAGCCGTCATCGTCGCCGGTGCAACCCTTGCGGGTTTCGGATGACAGCGATCCCGAATTGGTGACCAGGATTCCAGGCTCTCGGGAGAAACCTGGGGCCCGGGGTTGCGTTAGTTACGCAGCCAGAGCAAACTGCGGTTCAGCAGTTAAAGTGTGATCAGCTTTTTACGTGGCCAACTGATCAACCACGACACGCCGCCGACGCCTCAACTTACCCGGTCGAAGCCAGATCGCCCCCGTTTCATGGTGGCAGTGAGGCCAGCAGTCTCACTATTATATGGGCGAAGCAGGGCGAAAGATCAAGCTCCATCCCGGCCATCTTGCGGAGTCTCAACCGATGTTCACTACCCTCCTGACGTGCGGCCTCGCCCTCGCGCCGGCCGCCG
>DATJGQ010001172.1:0-4549 GCA_035494815.1 Gemmataceae bacterium | reverse complement strand
GCTTCCCTTCCGAGTCCGCGTAGCCGGCCAGGTCGAGCCAGTAACGCCCCCAGCGCTCGGCGTACCGAGGCGAGGCGAGCAGCCGGTCGATCATCCGCTCGTAGGCGTCCGGAGTAGTGTCGTCGAGGAATGCCCGCACGTCCGTCGGCGCGGGGGGCAGCCCGGTCAGGTCGAAACTGGCCCGCCGCAGCACCGTCAGTCGGTCGGCTTCCGGTGACAAGGAAAGCCCGCGCCGCTCTAACCTCTCCAGGACGAAAGCGTCGATCGCGTTGCGGACCGAGTTAACGTCAGCCACGGTCGGTACCGCGGCCGGCTTCGGGGGGCGGAAGGCCCAAAAATCCCGATCCCGGTCGGTGACCAGCGGGTCGGGCGTGGCCGAAGCGACATCCGGTACGGCGGCAACCTCAGGGGCGCCTGCGGCGGCCCACTGCTCTAGTACGTCCGCTTCGGCCGGCTCGATCGGTTTGACACTCGCTTCGACGAGGCGATCCTGCGGCGGCATTTCGCCGGCACGGACCTTTTGGATCAGGCGGCTCTCTCCGGGCCGCCCGGGAATGATAGCCGGGCCGGACTTCCCCCCACGGAGCATGGCCGATATCGTGCGCAGGTCCAGCCCGCCTTCGCGGCGGCGCAAACCGTGGCAGGTCGTGCAGCTCCGGAGGAGGATCGGGATGACGTCGTGCTGCGTCAGCCCGACCGCGGCCGCCTCGGCCGCGGCACCGCTCTCAATCCAGCGGCGAACGGCTTCGACGTCCGCGGCGTTCAGGCGGTCCTTCCCGCCGGGCGGCATCGTCCCGTCGCGGACCCTTTCGAACACCAGGCTCTTGTCCGGCCTGCCGGGGACGACGACCGCACCCGACTCGCCGCCCTTGAGCAGCCCCGCCGCGGTTCGCAAATCGAGGTCGGCCTTGCGCGTCTTTTCGCCGTGACAACGCACGCACTTCGCGTGCAAGATTGGGAACACGTCCGTCGCGAACGTCACCCGTGCCGGCACGGCCGCCCGTGCGTCGCCCGGTTTGGTGTCGGGCGGATCAGCAGCGCCCGATGGAGACGTGCCGAGGACGAGCAGGACGCCCGCGAGCGTCCACGGCCCGAGTCGGCGGCCACCACGCTGTGGCGGAGGAAGCATCATTAGCGAACTGTGCGGCGGTGGGCGAGGCGACCCCCGACGGATTATAGCCGGTGCGCCCGCGAACCGTGGGTAAATACTGAATCGGAACCGCTGGCTTTGGCGGAGTTCATTGAAGACGCGCTCGTGGACCGTGCCGCGTGTCCCGGATGGCGTTCGTCACCCGACGCTAGACGGCGATGCGTCGAACAGTTTCCAGTCTGCCCACGACTGTTCGGACGACGGCACCGCGGCGTCAGTCCCAGAGAAATCGAGTACCTTAGCGGATTAATCCAGCGAAGTCGTCTCCGCGGCTCGCCGAAAGACAGCCGACTGGTCCATCCCGCCGCGCCTGTCCCTGCCGCGTAAAAAGATCCAGGGCGCGTGCACCGCTTTGCTCGCGGCGCATCGCGCTGGCGAACCCGTTTCGTTCGGGGGAAACGAGACATGCTGCCGACCTCTCTGCTAACGGTGCTGGCCCTTTCGGCCGCGCCGGAACCGGCCGCCCCCGTCCTCCTCGCCGACGGGGGACGATCATCCTACCGCGTCGTCGTTCATCGCGGCGCCACGGCAGTGGAGCGCCACGCCGCGGAGGAGCTCGCCGGGTTCCTCCGTGAAGTGTCGGGCGCGACCTTCCCTGTCGAGGAGACAGCACACGTCGGCACAGCGCCCGCCCATTCCATCCTTGTCGGCCCGCAGGCCGCAGCGGGCATCATCCCTCCGGGCGACATCGGCCGCCTCGGGTCGGACGGGTACGTGCTGCGGACGCGGGGACCTACCTTGGCGATCGCCGGCGGCCGGCCGCGAGGCACCTTGTACGGTGTCTACTCGTTCCTGGAGGACGTGTTGGGCTGCCGCTGGTTCACGCCGGGCGTCGCCCGCATCCCGAAGCGCGAGCGGCTGGAACTGCGGCCCCTCGACCGGACGTTCGTCCCGCGCCTGGAGTACCGGGCGACCGACTACCCCGACTCCCGCGACGCCGCCTGGGCGGCCCGCAACAAGATCAACGGCACCCAGACTCGCCTCGACGAGCGCCGCGGCGGCAAGGTCGCCTATGGGCCGTTCGTCCACACCTTCGACGACATCCTGAACCCCAAGGACCAATTCGCCGAGCACCCGGAATTCTTCTCCGAGGTGAACGGCAAGCGGCTCGGCGTCCGGACGCAGCTCTGCACCACCAACCCCGAGGTGCTGCGGCGGGCCACGGAGACGGTCCGCCGGTGGATGCGGGAGCAGCCCGACGCGATTATCTTCTCGGTGAGCCAGAACGACTGGTCCAACTTCTGTACGTGTCCGGCCTGCGCCAAGGTGGCCGCGGAGGAAGGTTCGCAGATCGGCCCGTACCTGCGATTCGTCAACGCCATCGCCGATTCCGTCCGCGACGAGTTTCCTGGCCGGGCGATCGACACTCTGGCCTACCAGTTCACACGTCAGCCGCCTCGCCTCACGCGGCCGCGGCCCAACGTGATCGTCCGGCTTTGTGACATCGAGTGCTGCTTCGCGCACCCGCTGGATAGCCGGCAGGACGTCGAGCCGCGCAACGCCGCGTTCGCCCGCGACCTACGGCGTTGGAACGAAGTGTGCGACCGGCTGTACATCTGGGACTACGTCATCAACTACCGCCACTCGCTCGCCCCGTTCCCAAACCTCTACGTGCTCAAGCCGAACATCGCTCTGTTCGCCGACAACGGCGTCAAGGGCGTCTACGAGGAGGCGAACTACTTCTCTCCCGGCGGCGAGTTCGCGGAGCTGCGCACGTGGGTCGTGGCCAAGACCCTCTGGGACCCCGGCTACGACACCGACCGGGCGATCGACGAATTCCTCGACGGCTACTACGAGGAAGCGGCCGGCCCGATCCGCCGGTACATCGACCTGCTTCACGGCAAAGCAAGGATGGACGGCGTCCACTTCCGCATCTCGGAGGGGCCGGGCTCGGCGCTGTTTGCCGAGGACATCCTGACGCGGGCGACCGCCCTGTTCGAGGATGCCGAGCGCCGGGTGGCCAACCGGCCGGAGGTCCTCCGCCGGGTCGAGACGGCCCACCTGCCGATCCTCTATTTGCGGGTCGTCCGGCTCGCCGAACGGGTCCGCAAGGGGGAAGCCGGGGGCGACCTCCAGCAACTCGCGACCCTATTTCCCCGGCTCGACCGGGTCGCCCGCGCGGCCGGGGTCACGCATGTGAGCGAACAACGCGCGTACGGGCCGTGGGCCGAGGAACTGAAGAAGCTTCTGGACGCGGCGCGCCGATGACCTGCGATCAATGCCGCACAACCAGGCGAACGAGCCACCGTCGATCCCGATCGACTCGAGCCGCTCCCGGACGAACCAGCGCGCGGCCGACTGTGCGACCATCACGAGACAGACGGCCACCCACGCCGCAAGCGCCGCGTAGTTGAACAGCCACGAGATGATCAATGAAGGGCGCCCACTCGACAGATGTGGGCGTACACAAGGGGGATGTTCGACGCGGTGTGAAATGGCGAATGTCGTCGAAGGAAGTGCGAGAATGGGTGGCAGAGATGGCAGAGAAAGCGTGACGAACGGTAACAAACCGTCATAAAATGTGCAGAGTATCCGAAGACCGGCTTGGTCCGACCTGCCGACTGAAGTCCTTATCCTCTCCGGAGTTCTACGCCGAACGACAACCGATCTGCACGCGACTGTTAATCGGACGCTCTTCTAAGCTGTACCCCCCGAACTCCAGCCAGTCCCGGTGCCGGTCGAGAAGCGATCCGCCGCAATGACGCGGGCAGGCATTGACCACTCCCAAGAAATCGCTGTACCGTCGATCGGCCTGGACGCGTGTGCCCGCCTCGATGACGCCCGCAGGCGTTAGCACTCTTCCGGCGCGATCGCCGCCCGCTTGCGGTCGACGTGCCCGCCTCGACGACGCCGACAGGCGTTGAGCGCATCCAGAACTTCACGTCGTAACTCCTTCGTATCGACAGATGCAATATCACTTGTCCAACAATAGCCCAACAATTCCCTACCTATCGTTGCCGATTCATGCCCGCCGCCGACTAATGGTGACCAACGCCGAAATGCCGTAAGGTCCTGCGAACAGAAGTGGTCATGCGTTTCGCCGAGATAATGCGATACTTCTCGAAAACCGCGTAAGGTGATTTTGGTTCTCTTTGTCCAGGTTCGAATCCTGGCCGGGTAGTTTCCTCTCAGACGGTCTCACCTCATCGCAACTGGACTCAAACTCCTGCAAGCATGTGGACTTGGGGTCGGCTGTGCTTCGCCCGTTTTCTCGGTCGGTCGTCTCAGTCAGCCTCAAGGGGTTTCGGCCGGTATCACCGGTTTGTACAAACCCTGTGCAAACCGGGTCGGTGCCGGTGGCCGCGAGGATCTGCGGTTGAAGTGGGCTATGACCGAGGAGAGTGGGCAGTCCTTCCACCGCGCCGACGAGGTCATGCAGACGTGCGTGCGTATAGACAT
>DATJGQ010001171.1:0-3269 GCA_035494815.1 Gemmataceae bacterium | reverse complement strand
TCGCGGCTCTGTCACCGGCCGACGCCGCCGACTTCGAGGCCGAGTATGCGCCGCTGCTGCGGGAAACCTATCCCGCCGGCCCTGGTGGGACGATCTTCCCGTTTCGGCGGATCTTCTGCGTCGGCCGAAAGGCGTGAGGTGACTCGTTAGGCCTTGCCGGCTGGCGCCTTCGCCGGAGCGGCGCGCTTTGCCGGGGCCTTCTTCCGCGGGGCCGCCTTCTTCGCCGGGGCCTTACGGACCGCGTTCGCCGCCGGACCGCGGGCGCGCCGGTCGGCGATGAGCTCCACGGCCCGTTCGTGGTCGATCGCGTCGACGGAATCGCCGCGCCGCAACGACGCGTTGGTCTCGCCGTCGGTGACGTACGGGCCGAAGCGGCCGTCCCTCACGACAATCGGCTTACCAGACACGGGATCGTCGCCTAGCTCCTTCAATGGCGTCGCGGCCGCCCGCCGGTTCCGTGCTTTCGGTTGCGCGAACAGTGCCGCCGCCTCGTCGAGCGTGATGGTGAACAGCTGCTCCTCGGAGTCCAGCGACCGTGAGTCGCTGCCCTTGCGTACGTACGGTCCGTAGCGGCCGCTCTGGGCGCTCACTTCCGCACCGTCGAGCATGCCCAGCACCCGCGGCAGCGTCAGCAGCCGCTGCGCGTCGGCCAGAGTCACCGTCTCCAGCGACATCGAGGAGAACAGCGAAGCCGTCCGTTCACCGTCGGTGACGTAGGGCCCGTAGCGGCCGCTCTTCGCCGTGACCTCCGCCCCGATGTCGTCAAGCCCCAGCACCCGATCGCTGGACGGCGCCGACAGCAGCTCGTCTACCTTTTCTGGGGTGAGCTCGTCCGGCGGCAGATCGTCGGGAATCGAGACGCGTTCCTCGCCCCGCTGCAAGTACGGGCCATACCGGCCGACGCGCACGACGGCGTCACCGTCGCCGATCGGGATGGAGTTGACACCACGAGCGTCGATCTCTTCCAGCCGCTCGGCGATGAGCCGCTTCAGCCCGCCCTGCGCTGAGATCCGCCGCGGGTCAGACACCGCTCCGTTGGCACCGAAGTAGAACCGTCGTAGCCAGTCGACCCGCGAGGTCGTGCCGTTGGCGATCGCGTCCAAGTCGTTCTCGACGCTGGCCGTGAATCCGTAGTCCACCAGCCGACCGAAGTACGACTCCAGAAGTCCGATGACCGCGAATGCCGTCCAGGACGGCACAAGGGCGGAGCCCTTCTTCCAGACGTAACCACGATCCTGAATCGTCTGCAGGATGGATGAGTAGGTCGACGGGCGGCCGATGCCGAGCTCCTCGAGCGCCTTGACCAGCGAAGCCTCCGTGTAGCGGGCCGGCGGTGAGGTCGTATGACCGGCGGCCTGGAACTCGCGCGCGGTGATCGCTTGGCGGCGCTCCAGGTGCGGGATTCGCTTCTCGGCGTCGTCCTTCTCGGCCGATTCGTCGACGTCTTCCACATAGGCCCGGAGGAACCCGGGGAAGGTGATCGTGCGTCCGGACGTCGCGAACTCCACCCGTTCGTCGGTCACGGACGTCCCGGCCAACCGGACCGTGACCGTCGTTCCGACCGCATCCGCCATTTGCGAGGCAAGCGTGCGCTGCCAGATCAACTCGTAGAGCCGGAACTCCTCGCTGGACAGGTGACCGGCGAGCTGCCCGGGCGTACGGAACGTGTCTCCCGAGGGGCGGATCGCCTCGTGGGCCTCCTGAGCATTCTTGACTCGGCGGGTGTAGGTGCGCGGCTCGGCTGGAACGTACGCGTCGCCGTACAACTCTCGTGCCTGGGCTCGGGCGGCAGCGAGCGCAGTGTCGGACAGCGTGGTGGAGTCCGTGCGCATGTAGGTGATGAAGCCGTTCTCGTACAGCCGCTGCGCGACTCGCATCGTGACCGCCGACGACCACCGCAGCTTGCGGCCCGCTTCCTGCTGCAGGGTCGACGTCATGAACGGGGGGTACGGCCGACGCCGATACGGCTTCTCCTCGACCCGCAGGACCTCGAACGGCTGGCCGTCGAGGCGGGCCGCCAGGCCCCGGGCCCCGGGTTCGTCCAAGTGAACGACGTCGGCCGCTGCTTTCCCGGTCGCCGGGTCGAAGTCGCGACTCGTTGCTACTCGGACGTCGTCGACCGAGACGAGGCTTGCCATGAACGTCTCGGGGTCCCCATCCTTGCGGCGCTCCGGCGCGAACGTGCCAGTGACGTCCCAGTAGTCGGCCGAGTGAAACGCCATCCGGGCCCGCTCCCGCTCGACGACGATTCGGGTGGCGACTGATTGCACCCGACCGGCCGACAGCCGGGGCAGCACCTTCTTCCACAGAACCGGGCTTACCTCGTAGCCGTAGAGGCGGTCCAGAATTCGGCGGGTTTCCTGCGCGTCGACCAGCCGATCGTCGATGTCTCGTGGAGACGACACAGCCGAGGCGATGGCCTGCGGGGTGATCTCATGGAACACCATCCGACGCACCGGGATCCGCGGCGAGAGCGTCTGGACCAGGTGCCAGGCGATCGCCTCGCCCTCGCGGTCTTCGTCCGTCGCGAGATACAGCTCGTCGGCGTCCTTCACGAGCGCCTTCAGCTTGCTGACCTGCTGCTTGCGGTCGGGGCTCACGACGTACAGCGGTTCGAAGTCGTGCTCGGTGTCCACGCCGAGCCGGGCCCACGGCTCGCCTTTGTATTTGGCCGGGACGTCAGCAGCGTTGCGGGGCAGGTCGCGGATATGGCCGATGGAGGCCTCGACGGTGTATCCCGATCCGAGATAGCCACCGATCGTCTTGGCCTTCGCCGGCGACTCGACGATCACCAGCTTGGTGCCGGTGCTCGCCTTCGCGGCCCTGCGTGCCACTCTCGCTCCTTGTTGCTCAGCCCACTCCGCCGGCCGCGCGCTGTGCACAGCCAGCGCGGACGGTACCTCACGAGTGGGTCGGAGCGCCGCGCGATAGGCCGTGAGCCAGGTCGTTCAGGCCGATTCGGAGCCCCGGACGTCGATCAGCAGGTAGGCCAGCAGCGTCACCGCGAGGATCGCGACCAGCCACTTAGACGTGGGGAAGTTCACCTGGTAGTGGACTTTGTCCAAAGCCATGTTACCCACCGTAACGAGGACAACCCAGCCGACGGTGATCGTAGAGAGTTCGCCGAAGCGCAGGCTGACGCCATAGATCCAGAACATGACGAGGTACATCGCGCATCCGGCGAGCAGCAGCCAGCCCGAGTGGGTGTCGGCCCAGGACTTGGCCACCACGCCGGACACGAGATCGATGCCGGCTAGGAGTACCACCAT
>DATJGQ010001170.1:0-2748 GCA_035494815.1 Gemmataceae bacterium | reverse complement strand
TCCGCCGAGACGTGTTTCGCGAAGCCGGATTCGCTGTGCAGGCAACCAAGCGTACCGGTGACCACGGCGTCGACCTCTTATTAACTGGCGACGGTCGACGCATCGCTGTGCAGGCGAAAGGGTACGTCAGCTCTGTTGGCGTCGACGCCGTCCAACAAGTTCACAGTGGAATGGTCTTCTATGGCTGCAGTCACTGCGTCGTTGTCACGAATAGCGTGTTCACCGCACCGGCAATTCTGCATGCAGGACGAGTTGGCTGCATGCTCGTCGACGGTGCGCGCATGACGGACTTGATCGAAGGACGCATACTGCGAGGGCGCACGTAGAGACGATAAGTAAAGCATGCGCAGCGCATTTCCGTATGACTCGTCCAGCCGGGCCACGCCGTCGAACCGGTCGATGACGAGGACGACCGCCGACGATAACTCAGGGGCCGACGGCTCCGCGCAAGCTTAAGTCGTGGCATGCCTCGCACGCTACGCGAACACCTCCTGCACCACCCGCCCGCTCACGTCGGTGAGCCGGAAGTCGCGGCCGGCGTGACGATAGATCAGTTTCTCGTGATCCAGGCCCAGCAGGTGCAATAGCGTCGCGTGCAGGTCGTGAACGTGCACCTTGTCCGCGACGGCGTAGTAGCCGTAATCGTCGGTCGCCCCGTAGCGGAACCCGCCCTTGACGCCGCCGCCGGCCAGCCAGACGGTGAAGCCTTCCGGGTTGTGGTCGCGGCCGTTGGTCCCCTCGGCGGTCGGCGTCCGGCCGAATTCCCCGCCCCACAGGACGAGCGTGTCCCGCAATAGGCCGCGGGCTTTGAGGTCCGTTAGCAGCCCGGCGATCGGCTTATCCACCTCGCGGGCGTTCTTTTCGTGACCCGCCTTCAAATTGCTGTGCTGGTCCCACTGCACCTGCCCGTCGCTGTGCGTGATCTGGACGAACCGCACGCCGCGCTCGGAGAACCGGCGGGCGAGGAGGCACTGCCGGCCGAAATTGGCCGTCACCGGGTCGAGCCCGTACAGCTTGCGCGTCGCCTCGGATTCCTTGGAGACGTCCTCGACGTCCGGGATCGCGACCTGCATGCGGAACGCCAGCTCGAACGAACTGATGCGGCCTTCCAGCGGCTGCTCGCGGCCGACGCGGCCGAGGTGCTCGCGATTTACCCTGACGATCAGAATGGAACAGCCTTAAAGGTCCGAACGATCGACCGGAGTGTCCGGAGCCGAAGCCGCGTTCCGGCATTGTCCTTCGCTAGAGATCCCCGACACAAAGTGAGACTGTGCGGCCCGCCACAGTCGCGAAAAAAAAATGGGCTCGGCCGTTAGGTTAAGCGGCCCGGGGCGGTACCGTCTGCGGTGTTTCGTTCCGCCAGATGAAAAGCGGGGCAAGTTATGCCGCGCCGGACCCGGTTGATTCACGATGTCAGGGTTCTGGCCGCGGTCGCGTTCATCGCGGCTGGCGGCGCCGCCTCCGCCGACGACAAGCCGAAGCCGCTCGGCGAAAAGTACGCCCTTCTCGTCGGTGTGCGACAGTACGGTGAGAACGAGTTGCGGCCGCTCCCGTTCGCGGAGGCGGACGTGGTCCAACTCGCCCAGGTGCTGCGCGACTCCGGCTACCGGCCCGAGAACGTCGTGCTGCTCACTCAGGCACACGGCGCCGAGAACCACCGCTTCCTTCCGCTGGCCGCCAACATCCGCAAGGAGCTGCGGCTGCTCCTCAAGAACCGCGCCCGGGCGGACAGCGTAATCGTCGCCTTTGCCGGGCACGGCGTCGAGTTCCGTGGCTCCGACGACCACTTCTTCTGCCCGATGGACGCCGCCCTCTCGGACAAGCAAACGCTCGTCTCGCTGGGCGAAGTCTACAAGGAACTGGAGCATTGCCAGGCGGGGTTCCGGCTCCTTCTGGCCGACGCCTGCCGCAACGACCCGGTCGTCGACCGCTCCCGCCGCGCGACGGCCGACTTGAACAGCGTCACCCGGCCGCAGACCGCCCAGCCGCCGGGCGGGGTGGCGGCCCTGTTCTCCTGCTCGGCCGGCGAATTGGCTTTCGAACACGACGAACTCAAGCACGGCGTCTTCTTCCACTACCTGATCAAGGGCCTGCAGGGCGAGGCCGACCTCGACGGCGACCACTCCGTTTCGCTCACGGAGCTCGACCTGTACATCAAGAAGCGCGTGCCGGACTTCGTCCGCGGCAAGTTCGGCAAGGAACAGAACCCCAACCTGATCGGCAACACCCGCGGCCTGGTGCCGGTGGTGAGCCTGGTGAGGCCGCGCAAGTCGTTCGCGGGAGTCTATTGTTCGCCGGTGAATAGGTCTCTCGCGGGCCAACTCCAATTGGAGACGGGGACGGGGCTGCGACTCGTCGGCGTCGTCCCGGACGGGCCCGCGGAGCGGGCGGGGCTGCGCATCGGCGACGTGCTGCTACGGCTTAACGGCCAGCCTGTGCGAGCCGCCGTGCAGGAGTTGACGCGCCTCATCGGAGGAATGGAGCCGGGGACAGGTGTAACCCTGGACGTGTTGCGCGACGGCCAGATACAACAACTGCGCGTTGTGTTGGAGGCGACGCCGCACGCGGCGGAGACTGCATCGCGCTACCGGAAGGCGGCCGATCGCGGCGAAGCGTGGGCCCAACGCGAGTTGGCCAAGATGTTCGCCAGCGGCAACGGCGTGTCCTACGACGCGGCGGAGGCGGTCCGCTGGTACCGCCGGGCGGCCGAGAAGGACGACGTGGAGTCGATGTTCCGCTTGGGGTACG
>DATJGQ010001169.1:0-3181 GCA_035494815.1 Gemmataceae bacterium | reverse complement strand
CCACGCAAAGCCGTGGGCATGGCACCCGATGACGCCGGTCGCGGACACGAGGCCTCCTGCCTTTCGGCCGGTTTCATGGGACTTATGGGACCTATGGGACTTATGGGATCATTGTCCCATAAGTCCCATGGGTCCCATAAGTCTCATGACACTCACCAATCCACCTGCGTCGTGCGGACCGCCTGGCCGTCGGTCAGCTCGCCTTGGCGACTCGCGACGATCTCCTCCGTGCCGGTGAGTTCGTGCAGCGTCTCCTGCGTGCCGGTGCGGGCGTTGGCGGCATGGGCGATCACCATCACCTTCGAGATTCGCCCGTCGTAAACAGGCACCCGGACGGGGACCAGGTGCACGATGCCATTGCGGACCTCCATGATGAACGGCTTACCGCCGCGGGTGAACACGGCGGTGCTCGGGAGCAGGTATGAGTCGCCGAGCTTCTCGAGGTTGATCCGCATGTGCCCGGTCATGCCGGGTAGGAGTCGCCTGCCCTGGTCGCGCGGCCCGGCCAGAGGCGGCGGCCCCGGGAGCGGGTCGGTGTCGCTCTTGAGCCGCGGCCCCCAAGTCTCGCGGCCGGCCGCCGCGGCAGACAACGCCGGGAACGGGGCAGCGCCCATGAGCGGCGCCAAGCGGCACTCCAGGTATTGCGCGAGAAACTTCTGGTACTCCGCGCGGCTGCCGTTGAACAGGTCGACCTCCACGCGCATGGTCCGGTCGATCGTCTGGACTGAGGGCGAATAGCGGGTGATCTTTCCTTCGACGACCACGCCCGGTAGCTCGTCAAAGAGCAAGGAAACCTCCGTGTTCGTCGACACGAACGGCGCTTCGTTATCCCGCAGCCGGGCCGCGACGGTCACGATGTCCGTCCGGGCGATCGACACCAGCGGGTCGGACACGCCGGTGGTCGCGTTCTGGACGAACGTGCCGAGGTCCACCTCGCGGCGGACGATGACGCCGTCGAACGGGGCGGTCAGCTTGGCGTAGTCGGCTAACGCCCGGGTGCGGTCGCGGTCCTTCCGCGCCACCTCGATCAGCGACTGCCGCAATTCGACATCGGCTTGCGCCCCTTCCAAACTTGCCTCTTTTTCCTGGCAGTCCGCCTGTGCCTTGCGTACCGCCACCTTTGCAAATTCCCAAGCCGCCACGGCGGCCAGGTAGTTCCGCCCCTCCTCGTCGGCCGCGTCGGGCGGCGCCGACTTGTCGTCGACCATCTTTTTGAACCGCTGCCAGCGACTTTCGCGGAATTTTCGGGTCGCGTCGGCCTGGTCGACCAGCGTCTTCTGCTGATCGATGTTGGCCCGGGCCACCTCCAGTTGGGCGACGGCGTCCTTGACCTTGGCCTTCGCCACAAGCATTTCCTGCCGCCGTTGCTCGATCACGGCTTCCTTTTGGGCCACTTCTTGCAGCAGGTCGGGCACGTCCACCTCGCACAGGAGTTCGCCTTGCGACACCGGGGCGCCGACGTCCTTGGGGATGTACTTGACCACGCCGGCGGTCCGGGCGCGGAGATTGGCCTGGTAGTAGGCCTCGACGGAGGCCAACTGATTGCTGGCGACGGTAAACGCCTTATCCCGTTTCGGCCGGATCGTGTTGACGACGACGCCTTCGTCCGGCGGGTCCTCCGTCTCGTGCGGCGCTTCGGCCGGCGCCGCCGCCGCGTAATTCGCGTTGACGACCGGGATGGGGCGGGTGACGTACAGCATGGAGCCGACGCCGCCGGCCACGCCGATCATGGTCCCGCCGGCGATCAGTAGGAGACCTCGGAAGTTCATGTTCGTAACCTCACCGGCGGTCGGGCGGGTCAGTGGGCCGGGCGGCGGATGAAGTCCGCCGCCAACTCGCGGTCGAGATCGGGCTCCGGGCCCGACCGCTCGCGAATGAGGATCGTGTACAGGATCGGCACGACGAACAGCGTCAGGAACGTCGACGTCAATAGCCCGCCGACGACGGCGCGGGCGAGCGGCGTAATCGCCTCGCTGCCCTTGCCCAGGCCGATCGCCAGCGGCAACAGATCGAGAAAAGTCGCCAGGAAGGTCATGATGATCGGCCGGAAGCGGACGGTCGCCGCCTGCGTGATCGCCTCGCGGACGGTCGCGCCCGCCCGCCTGCGCTGGTTGGCGAAATCGAGCAACAGAACGCCGTTGGAGACGACGATGCCGACCAGAAAAATGACGCCGACCATCGACTGCACGTTGAGCGTGGTCCGCGTCAGGTAAAGCGTGGTCAGCACGCCGATCAAGCCGAGCGGCACGGTAAACAGGATGATGAACGGGCCGACGAACGAGCGAAACAGCGGCACCATCAGCAGGTAAACGAGGACGGACGCCATCGCCAGCCCGAAGCTGAGGCTCTTGAACGAGTCGGTCATGCGGGCGTATTCGCCCTTGAGTTCGACGTGCATCCCCTTCGGCACGGAAAGGTCCGCCAGCCGTTTGGCGATGGCGTTGGCGACGCCCGCGGTGTCGCGGTCCTCGGTGTTGACCAGCACGTTGACGACCGGCTGCAGGTCCGAGTGATTGACTTCCACGGCCGCCGTGCTGGACCGGATGTTGACGAGGCTGCCGAGCGGCACGGTGGAGAGCTGGTTGGTGCCGGTGGCCATGACATTTTGCAGGTCCTCGATCTTGCGGTCGGGGTCCTCGGGGTACTGAACGGCGACGTAGTACTGATTGCCGCTGCGGGCGTCGATCCAGAAGTTGCGGTTGATCGAGGTGCTGGAGTTGATGGCCGCGACCACCTGCAGCATGACGTCGCGGGCCGACAGGCCGACGCTGGCCGCCTTCTGGCGGTCGACGTCGAGGATCAGGTACGGGGCGTCCATCCGCTGGGCGACGTGGATGTCGGCGGCGCCGCGCACGCCCATGATCCGCGATTGAATGTCGCGGGCGAGATTCATCGACCGTTCGGGCGTCCCCCCCGTGATCTCGACGTCGATGGGCGAGGACGCGCCGTAGTTCAGTGCCGCCGAAACCATGCCGCCGGTATCGAAACTAATCCGCAGGTCGTTGAAGCGACCGTCGCGGGCGGCGGCGTGCCGAAGCCGGATCGCGTACTTCTGCGCACTCAGCGTCCGTGCTTCGCTCAGCTGGACGCGAATCACGGCGTCCTGCTGCCCGGCGTTGGGCGTGTACGCGGCCGACCAGTCGGGGTTCAGGCCGATCTCCGATACGATCATCGCCCGCTC
>DATJGQ010001168.1:0-12714 GCA_035494815.1 Gemmataceae bacterium | reverse complement strand
GGCGAAAGCGGCTTGCGGTGTCGCGGTTCGGGCGGTCGTGGATGGCGGCGGCAACCTCGCCCAAGGCGAGCCGAAGGACGCTCGGGCCGATGAGGTCAATGCGGCCGTCTGCTGGCTCGCCCGGCAACCCGGGGTGACACTGATCCGCGGCCGGAACCCGATCTATCATCTGGACCACCGCAAACTCGTCGTCGCCGACGGCCGGATCGCCTGGCTCGGCGGGCGGAACTTCGTCGATACCGCTTTCGACCGCGACCATGACCTGTCATACACGGTCGCCGGCCCGCTCGCGGGGACGATGGACCGGACGTTCGAGTCGTTCTGGGAGCGCCAAGGCGGGACGCCCGCGCCGCCGCCGGCGCCCGCGCCGCCGCCGGACGAGCTGAACGCGCTGGCCCGCGTCGTCCGCACCCGGCCGACGGAACGGACGCTCGCGTACAACCTCTACGCGGCCGTCGAGAAGGCCCGGCACCACGTGTACGTCGAGAACCCGTACTTCGGCGACAACCGCCTGATCGCCGACCTCGCCCGCGCCCGCCGCCGCGGGGCGGACGTCCGCGTCGTGCTCACGCTCAACAGCGACAGCAGCTTTTACGACCACGCCAATCGTGTGACCGCCAATCGGCTCTTGCGCGAAGGCATCCGGGTGTACCTGTACCCCGGCGTCACGCACGTCAAGGCGACGGCCGTGGACGGCGTGTGGCTCTACACCGGCACCGGCAACTTCGACAATCTGAGCCTGCGCCACAACCGCGAACTCGGAGTGGCGATCAGCGCCGGACCGGCGATCGACGAACTGGAGGAACGGCTGTTCCGGGCGGACTTCCAAGACGAATGGGAACTGACGGAGCCGTTGCCGGTCACGCCGCTCGATCGACTGTACGAATTGCTGGCGACCGCGGTCGGGTAAGACGCACACCACGAGACACGCCGATGCGACGCTTCTTGACCGTCATCGCCCTCTTCGCGGCCGGCGCTCCGGCGGCGCGGGCGCAACTGCGGCCGATCGAGCTGGAGCCTCAGCCGATCGCCCCGGGCGTCTGGCGTGGCCATGCCCCGTCCCGGCGGGAACACTTCCGGCAGCTCGAGGAGATGGGCTTCCGGGCGGTCCTCGACATTCGCGGGAACCAGCCGCGACTCAGCGCCCGCGAGCGGCGGCGATTGGAACGGATGGGCATCATTTACCTGAACGTGCCGATGGGATTCCGGCCGCTGAGGGACGGAAGTGGTGAACGCGTTCTGGCGGCGCTACAGGACCCGCCGGCACTGCCGATGTACGTCCACTGTAACCTCGACCGCGACCGGACGAGCGCGGTCATTGGTGTTTATCGTGTACGAGTACAAGGGTGGAGTCGGGAGGCGGCGGTCGAGGAGGCGAAGTCGTTCGGGCTGCGGCGTTACTTTATCGGGCTGAATCGGTACTTAAGGCAGGGCTAGGCGAGCGGGGCCGCGTGAGCGCCCCGAGGACTTCCAAACGTCTGGACGTTTGAGGGTCCTCGGGGCGCTTACGCGACCCCGCTCGCCATTTACATACCGAAAGCTTCCTCGAGCGCCGCGAGCGCCTCCTCGCCCTTCGAGCGATCCACGACGACGCTGACGCACACTTCGCTGGTGTTGATCATGGCGATGTTGATGCCGCGGCCGGCCAGCGCCCCGAACATTTTTCGGGCGACGCCCGTGTGCGTCCGCATGCCGACGCCGAACACGAACAGCACGGCGATCTGGTCGTCGGCGGTCACGCGGGCTGCGGTGTCGATCCCGCCGACGAGCTGCTTGACGATCGTGGCGGCCCGGCCGAGATCGGTCCGCGGCACGCTAAACGACAACTCCGCCCGACCCGCCTCGGTCAGGTTCTGGACGATCATGTCTACGACGATCCCGCCCTTCGCCACCGACTCGAAGACGCGCGAGCAGTAACCCGGCTTATCGGGTAGGCCGGCGATGGTGATGCGGCCGTGATCCGTGTTGAGATGGACGCCGCTGATAAGGATGTCTTCCATGCCGGCGAGTCGGGCCGCCAATTCGCTCTCGCTCGCCTCGTCACCCGCGTCGCCCTGACTTCGCAGGGGCGAGTAGCCGCCGTTACCGACCGCCTTGCCGGCCCCGGGCCGCGACTCGTAGAGCTTGAACGCCTTATGGACGCTCCGCAGCGCTTTCGCCGCATCGGCCTTGTCCACGAGCACGGAAATCTTGATGTCGCCGGTAGTGATCATCTTCATGTTCACGCCGTCGGCGGCGAGCGCGGCAAACATCTTTTCGGCCACGCCCGTCCGCGTCCGCATGCCGGTACCGACGACGGAGACCTTGCTCACGTCCGCGTCCGACTCGAGCGTCGCCCCGAAGTCGTCGGCGAGCGGCCGCAGCGTCTTGAGGACGCGCGGCAGCTCTCCCTTCGGCACGGTGAAGCCGATCGCGGCCTTCCCGCCGGTGCCGACGCTCTGGGCGATCATGTCGACGACGAAATTGCGCTCGGCCAAAGTCGCGAAGACCTGGTGGCTCGTGCCCGGGCGGTCGGGCACGCCCTCGAGCACGACGCGGGCCTCGTCTTTGACGATCGCCACGCCGCAGACGTCCTGCTCGCGCATCCACGACGCTTCCGGGACGATCCAGGTCCCTTCGACGTCGGAGAACGATGACCGCACCATGACCGGCACGTCGAACTTCTTGGCGAACTCGATCGACCGCGAGTGCATGACCGCGGCGCCGGCACTCGCCAGTTCGAGCATCTCGTCGTAGCTGATGACGTCGATTTTGCGGGCCTCGGGAATCAGCCGGGGGTCGGTGGTATAGACACCGTCGACGTCGGTGTAGATTTCACAGCCGACCGGGTGATCGACCTGCGGCTGCCCGCTGCGGTCGTGCTTGAGCACCGCCGCCAGGGCGACGGCGGTCGTATCAGAACCGCCGCGGCCGAGCGTCGTGATGTTTAACTCCTCGTCGATCCCCTGGAAGCCGGCGACGACGACGATCTGCCCGGAATGGAGTGCCCGGCGGATGCGGTCGGTCGAGATGTTCTTGATCCGGGCCTTGGTGTGCGTCGAGTCGGTGACGATGCCGACCTGGGCGCCGGTGAAAGAGATCGCCGGGGCGCCGAGTTCCTGCACGGCCATCGCGACCAGAGCGATCGAGATCTGCTCGCCGGTCGAGAGCAGCATGTCCATCTCGCGGGCATGCGGGTTCTCGCTGATCTCCTTAGCAAGGTCGATGAGGTCGTCGGTCGTGTCGCCGCGGGCGCTAACGACGACAACGACCTGGTTGCCGTCCTGCCGGGCGCGGATCGCACGGCGGGCCGCCGCCATCACCCGCTCGGCGTTCGCCACGCTCGTCCCACCGAACTTCTGCACCACCAAGGGCACGGCCAAATCCTCCGCCGGAAAGCTCTCCGATAACCGCGGGGCATGATAGGACGAAGCGATGGACGCCGCCAGCGGCCCGTCGACTCGGCCGCAACCGGCCGAAAACATGGTGAATCCGATAACAGTAGTGTCGGCTTCAAAACTCCTCTCATGTTTATACCATTTCACGGATTCGTCGTTGACACTTGGTCGCAGGCAACGATATCAGTACACCAATCGAAACGATCGAACTAGCCGCCCAATCCGCTGACTACCCTCCCCGCGGGTGTTTAGCCCGCCGCGTCAGCCGCGATCACAACGCCCGGTTGTTCTTCCGTGTCCGTTCCGTCCCGATCGCACAGTCGATCGGGCAGTGTCCCTTCGCCTGAAGGAGATTACGCAGTGTCCCGTCCGTATCCCTGCCCCGGCCGTCGGCGCACCGGCTTCACCCTGATCGAACTGCTCGTCGTGATCGCCATCATTGCGGTACTGATCGGCTTGCTCCTTCCGGCCGTGCAAAAGGTCCGTGAGGCGGCTGCGAAAGCGAAGTGCCAGAACACGCTCAAGCAACTCGCCCTCGCCTGCCATAGCTATCACGACACGGTCAAGCATTTTCCGATCGCCGTGGATCGCGGCAAGACGGTCGCCCCGGTCCCGCCGTCGACAACCGGCGTTTGGCTTGGGTGGATTGGCCAGACCTTGCCCTACTTCGAACAGGGCCCACTGTATTCGCTGCTCATCGACACCACCACGAACGCCCAGGCACGCATGACGCCGATCCCGATGCTGATCTGCCCGTCGGACCCGCGCGGCCTCGACCCGATCACGAGCGGCACGGCAGTCTATTCCTACACGACCTCCTACTCGGCCATTACGGGACTGGACCGCTGGGGTAAGGGCTACCCCGGCAACCCGGCATCGCTTAGCGGTGCCTATCCGGCCGAAGGCGTCATCCAGGGCAAGTACGATAGTGGCGTGATCTTGCCCATCTATGTGACCGCCGAGGCCATCCCCGACGGCACCAGCAACACCCTGCTGATCGGCGAACTTCCTCCGCTGGGCGGGGCCACCAGCCAGGCGATCAGCTACTGGAACTCGCTCAACAACGACGCGGTCATCGGCGTGGCGAATCAGAGCCTGATCCGCAACACCGAGACGGCCCAGGCGCGGTTCCAGAACGACGGCGGCCCTCCCTGCCCGAGCGTCGCCTACTTCGGCCCGGGTGATACGATCAATCAGTGTTCGTACAACCACATCTGGAGCTTCCACCAGAGTGGCGCCAACTTCGCTTTTGCGGACGGCTCGGTCCGTTTCCTGCCGTACAGCGCTAGCCAGATCCTGATCCCTCTCGCCACCCGCGCGGGCGGCGAACCGACCGACCCGAGCCTGTACTAAGGATCCGCATGACGAACACACGGCGATTGCTGGTCGTTCTTCCATTCTTGGCCCTGGCGAGCGGTTGCTCGCCGGGGGTCTGCGACGTGAGCGGCAAGGTCACATACCAGGGCAAGCCGGTGGTCTGTGGCACCGTTATCTTCGTCGGCCCCGACGGGATGACGAAGGCTGCCAACATCAATCAGGACGGTACTTACCTGGTCAAAGCTGTGGGCGTCGGTCACGCGCGGGTCGGCGTGGTCAGCCAGGACCCCGCCCGGCCACTCGACCCGTACAAAGCCGAAAAGACGCACGGCAAGGACGCCGTCGAGCCGACCGACGATTCCGGCCGCGACCCGAACGCCGGCCGCGTTTTCAAGAACCCGCCGGCCGATCGATCGAACTGGACGGAGCCAAACGTCGACCGATCGAAATGGACGCCGTTGCCGAGGAAGTATGAGTACGTACACACCTCCGGGTTGACGGTGGATCTGAAATCCGGGGAAAACTCGGGCGTGGAGTTGAATCTGCAGTGACGCGCGACCGCATTCTGGTTGCGTTCCAGGGAGACTCGGGCATGAGAATCCGGATGCTGCTCGCAGCGCTCGCCGCCGTCTGGTGCGCGGGCACGGCGGCTGCCGACCCGACGGGCAAGATCAACCTGCGGGTGCTCTACGCCGGCCGGCCCGGCGACGTTCGGACGACGGAGTTCGTCGCCTTCCTCGGCCAGCACTTCGCGAAAGTCGGCGAGGCGTCTTACAGCGACTTCGAGCCGAAGATGGCCGACGGGTACGACGTGGTCCTCTTCGACGCCGCGCGGGAGCGGGTGCCGAACCGCATCGGCCTGCCCCCCAAGCCGAAGCTGCCGCTCGACTACAACCGGGCGACCGTCCTCATCGGCGGGGCCGGGGTCATGGCCGTCATGCCGCTCCAGTCGAAGTTGGACTGGCTCTGACTGTGCCTCGAACGATCGGCCCACGGGGTGGTGCCGCAGCACGAGATCTTTCAAAAGCCCTTCAAAGTTGACATTCAGTACGACACGGTCCCGACGCCGAAGGAATATGGCAACCGCGGCCTGAAGCCGGGCGACCCGCTACAAGTCTGGCACGTGCAAACCAAGAGTTTCGAGACCGACAAAGAGGTTGACGCCGGACTGGTGTCCATGGGCGACGGGTTTACGGACTCCCCGGACGCGGAGTACATCTCCGGCGGCATCAACCACAAGACGCCGACGGCCGTGGCCATCGGCCGGCACGGGCCCTTCTTCCTGTGGGGGTTCAGTGCGCTCCCGAAAGACATGACCGATTCGGGGCGGCGGGCGTTCCTCAACAGCGTGGTGTACGCGGCCAAGTTCGACCGCACCCCGCTGCTGGTCCGCCTCAACATGTCATCCCGCGACCGGGTGCCATGGATGATCGGGTTTATCGCGAACGGCGTGTCGAGCGTAACAAGACATTTTCCGGCGGACATCGTCAAGCGGCTCGGTACCGACGCGGCGAAATACACCGCGTGGTATGACGAAAACCGCCCCTATATGTATTCGAGGAAGCGTTTCGACCACGAGGTGGACGAGGACGCGAAGGCGCTCGGCATCCCGAACTCGGACCCGCGGCTGCTGGACGCCTGCGTGGCGGCCCTCGACCGCGGGCCGGACGCGGCCCGGGCGGAGCGGCTGCTTCGGCGGTACACGGGGGAGGCGTTCGCCACCCCGGCCGAATGGCGGGCGTGGCTCGCCGCGAGTCGGGCGGATCTGTTCTTTTCCGACGTGGGAGGGTATCGGTTCTTCTCCAAGGCCGGGCCGGACGCCGGCCACCGCCGCGCCGTGACAGCCGCGGCAGCGGATGACCAGAAGGAAGACAATCCGGTGGCGTTATCCGCGGTCGTACGGCCGGCGTCGGCGACCGACGGCGACACCGTCACCGTCGCCGTTCGGATGAAGATCGCCCCCGGATGGCATACCTACGCCACGGCCGGCAAGGGCGGGTCTGCGGTGGCCACCCGCGTTGAGGACGTGCTCCCGGTCGGGGCGAAATCGGCGGGGGCGTGGCGCCTGCCGAAGGGACTACCCCACGAAGACGGGAGCGAGCACTACACCGGCGACGTCGTATTCCTGCGGACCGTCACGCTCGAAGCGACGCAGCCGGGGCCGGTCGAAATCCCAGTGACGGTATCGTTCCAGACGTGCGACCAGGAGCGGTGCCTGCCGCCCGAATCTCGGAAACTCACCGTAAGGCTGGAGGTCAGCGCGAAGCCAAGCCCCGGCCGGGCCTCCCGGTAAAAAAGTAGGGTCAGTTCATGATTATTCGGAGCATGAACTGACTGGAGGAATCCGATGATGGCATTCCGTCAGCCCCGCCGCCCGGCGGGGCTGTTTTTCGTCCTGGTGTTCGGCGGTTTGTCGGGATGCGGCGTGTTGTCGCAGCCTGTCGACGTTTCGGGCAAAGTCACGTATCAGGGCAAGACCGTCGTATGCGGGACGGTCACCTTGGTCGATGCCACCGGCGTGGCGAAGTCGGGCAACATCGGCCCGGACGGCACTTATCTCGTCAAGAGCGTCATGCCCGGCAAGACGAAGGTCGCGGTGATCAGCCTTGACCCGGCCCGACCGCTCAATCCGCTCGGCGCCGCCGGCGCCGGGACGGACGATGCCGGCCGGGCGCCCGCCGCCGCCCCCGCGGTGACCGACCGTTCCAACTGGACGGAACCGAATGTCGATCGCTCCAAATGGTCGCCGCTGCCGAAAAAGTATGAGTATGTCCATACTTCCGGGCTGACGGTCGACCTGAAATCCGGGGAAAACACGGGGGTGGACCTGAACCTGCAGTGAGGCCGGCCGGGTTTCTGGTTGCGATTTCCGAGGAATGCCGTCTATAGTGATGGGTTAATGTGCGCCCCTCCGTTCGTAGGGAGCATCTTCCATGCACTCCCCCGTCCATGACGCCCTGGCCCCGGTGCGACACCGGCAGCGGATGCTGAACGCCGTACGGGCGACGGTTTACGGCCTGCTCGTCGGATCGGTCGCCGGCCTCGCGTTCGCGCTCACACAGTGGGGCCTGACCGGGACCGTCTCGGGATGGGTCGCGGCGGTGATCGCCGCCGGCCCGGCGTTGGGCCTCATGGTCGGCCTGTGCTGGCGCCGGCCGTGGCAGAAGGCCGCCGCCGCCGTGGACGGGCACTATCAAATGAAGGACCGTTCCGCCACAGCGTTGGATTTTCTCGCCAAAGCGGACGCCGGCGACATGCACAAGTTGCAGATTGCCGATGCACTGTCACACTTGAGTCGCATGGATCCGGACCGCGTCGTGCCCATGCGGACGCCGCGGGCACTTCCGTACGCACTCGGGGCGCTCGCTGTCGCCGCGCTGTTGCCGTTCGCGCTGCCGCGGTCGAATGAAGCGAACGCGACGCCGCGCGAGCCGCTGCCGCACATCGTCGCGGAGGCGGAAAAGATTCAGGAATCCCTCCAGGAGCTGGAGGAGCTCGCGAAGAACGAGGACAACCCCGAGCTCAAGGAGCTCGTCCAGAAGCTCAAGAGCATCGCGGAGGAGATGAAGGAACCCAACGTCGACGAGAAAGAGGCGTTGGCGAAGCTTTCCGAGATGCAGTCGGCGATCCAGGCGCAGATGGCTCAGTTCAACATCGCTGTCGTGGACGGCCAGCTCGCCTCGCTCGGCGCCGCCATGAGTGCCGCGACCGCCCTCGAAGGCGCCGGCCGCGCGCTGCAGGAAACCAAGCTCGAGAAAGCCGCCCAAGAACTCGAGAAGCTCGAAGACCCGAAACTTGACCGCCGCGAGCAGAAGGCGGTCGACGAGAAGCTCAAGGAAGTCGCCAAGAAGATGGGCGAGGCGGGCCTCGGCTCCCTGTCGTCCGCCGTGAGCGACTTCGCCGAGAGCATCAAGGGCGGCAAGAACGCTAAGGTCTCCAAGGCGACCAAGGTCCTCGCGAAGGAAGTCGGCAATCAAGCGAAGCGAAAGAAGCTGAACATCCTGCTCATGGGTCAACTCGGTGAAGTCGCCGAGAGCAAGAGTCAATTCCAGGCCAATAGCCTCGTCACCGGCAAGCGGCCGGAAAAATCCAAGTCGCCGTCGAGCACATTCGGCATGACCACGAGCGGCAACGTCGAGGGCGAAAAGACGAGCCTGTTGAGCCAGCGGAAGCTCGAAAGCATCACCGGCAACCCCGGCGACGGCCCGTCGGAAACCGAGACGACCGCCAGCCCGGAGGCCCGCCAGGCCGCCGGCCGCTCGTACAAGGACGTCTACGCGAAGTACAAGAAGATGTCCGACGCGGTGCTCGACAGCGAGCCGATCCCGCTCGGCCAGCGGCAGATGATCCGCAAGTATTTCGAACTGATCCGCCCGTCCAACGGCGACCTGACCGATAAGCCGGCCGACGGGAAGGGCGAGAAGAAGAAGTAAATCGGAGTTTGAGCGAGCGGCGGGGTTTATCCCCGCCGGGGGACAGTCCCCCGGCGGGGGTAAACCACGCCGCTCGCTAAATCAACGCAGGAGTTCATCGCCCAATGCGGCGGGCGTCCCGGTACTCCCGCAGCATCCGCATCCAGACGCCGACGTAGTGCCCGTGGTCCTGGTAGGTCCGGCCGCTGACGAGGTTGCCGTCCACCACGCACGGTTCGTTCACGAACACGCCGCCGCAGACTTCCAGGTCGAATTTGCACTTCGGGACGGTGGCCATCCGCCGGCCTTTCACGCAACCGGCCCGCGCCGGGATCTCGACACCGTGGCAGACGCAGGCTATCGGCTTCTGCGCCGCGAAGAAATGGCGCGTGATTCGGAGCAGGTCCTCGTCCTCCCGGATGTACTCGGGCGCCCGGCCCCCGCTGAAGAAGATGCTTAGATACTCGTCCGGGTTGACATCGCGAAACGCGATATCGGCGTCGATCGTGTACCCCTCCCACTCCTTGGTGATCGTCCAGCCCGGCTTCACCTCGTGCAGCACCATCTGGTACCGCCGCTTTTCCGGGGCCGCCACGACCGGCGTGAACCCGTCCTCCTGGAGGCGAAAGTACGGGTAAAGCGTATCGACCGTTTCACTCGCGTCGCCGACGATGATGAGGACTTTGTCCATGATCGAACCCACTTATTCCTTCAACCGCATCTCGCGCAGCCCTCGAGATGGAACCACGGACGAACACAGATAAACACAGACGAATCAAATCTCGTCTGCGTTTATCTGTGTGCATCTGTGGTTCCTAAAGCTCTTTCAGCGGTCCCAGGGCGAGTGTCGTCAGCCGGTCGATCGGGTACTTGTCCAACACCTCGCGGACCGAGTCGAGCGTGACGGCGTCGAACGCCTTCAAGTCGTCGTCGATCGAGCGGTACTGCCGCAAGTAGGTCCAGGTCATGCCGATCGCCTGGAAACGGCCCATCGGCCGTTCGCCGGCGCGTACCACCCGCGAGCCGATCTTGCTCTTGGCGGTTTGCAGCTCCTCGGCGGTGAGGCCGTTTTTCTGCACGTCGGCGAGGATCTTGCGCACGAGCGCGACGTTCGCCGCCGCCCTCTCCGGGTCGCCGGTGAGCGACGCGTAAAAGGCGCCCGTGCCTTCGTACTCGCTGAAGCTGAGGTCGGCGGATTCGGCCAATCCCGGATCGACGAGCGCCCAGTAAAGGCGACTGCCGGTGTCGTCGCCGAGGGCGAGCGCGAGCGTGTCGGCTGCGTACCGCATCGCCGAGTCCGCCGGCGGCGCGGGGGCCATCAGCACGATGTGCTCCTGCGTGACCGTCTCCTTCGACAGCACTTTGAGCGAGCAGGGCCCGACGGCGGGGCACACGTTCTCGCGGCCGACTGGCCCTCCGTTCCACTTGGCACACGCCGCCGCGGTCAGATCGATGAATCGCTGCCAGTCGAAGTTCCCCGCCGCGACCGCGGTGATGTTCGGGGCGACGTAGCGTCGGGCGTGATAGGTCGCCATCTGGTCGCGGGTCAGCGCCGTGATGCTCTCCGGCGTGCCGAGGATCGAGTTTCCGAGCGGGTGGCCAACGAAGTAGTGCTTCTTCGCGTTGTCGTACGCGGACCACATCGGCTGGTCCTCGTACATGCCGATCTCCTCGATGATGACGTTCTTCTCCATGTTGAAATCGTCGTCGCGGAGGCTCGGCCGGAGGATGTCGGCGAGGATGTCGACCGCCTGCGGCAGGTACTCGGGCAGAACGGCCGCGTAGAAGACGGTGTTCTCTTCGCTGGTGAAGGCGTTGTAATTCGCCCCGATCTGGTCGAAGTCGCGGTTGACGTCCCACGCCGTCCGCCGCGGCGTGCCCTTGAAGACCATGTGCTCCAGGAAGTGCGTGACGCCGCAGACGTCGGGCGACTCGTCGCGGGCCCCGGTGCGGACGAAGAAGCCGACGGCGACAGACTTGGCCGACGGGCTGGTTTCGCCGATCAGTTGAAGACCGTTGGCGAGGGTGAGCTGGTGGAAGGTCATTCGCGCGTTCCTCTTATACACCGGATGTGCCAGCCGCCGTCCCCGAATCCGCTGCCTGCGGCTCGATCTCTAAGGATGTCACCAGATACAAATCCACCACACTGGCTGCATCATTAGCACCATAAACGATGATGATCCTTCCACTTGGCGACGGGGACACGAAATCGCGGTGCGGGACATGAAAAGTCTGCCCATCGGCCATATGAATTGTGAATGGCCGGAACGGGTTCGCATCGCGCATCGTTCGGACTTGCTCAGCCGTCATCGCCTGCGCTCCTTAGATTCAGTCCGGTCATACTACCTTGAGCGGCTCGGCCCCGAGCGTCACGATCGTGAAGTCTTTCGCCGGGGCCCGCTCCAGGTGGCTGAGGATGGACTTCGGCGTCAGGCCGTCGATCGCGGCCTGGATTTCCTCGGTCGTTCGCACCCTACCCAAATAATACCAGTCGGAGGCCAGCGAACCGGCCCGGGCGGAGGTCGATTCCTCCTGCATGATCAGCGACGACTTCAGCCCGGCCCGGACGCGTTCGACTTCGTCGTCCTCGATGCCTTCACGGAGGCGCTTCAACTCGCGCAAAGTCACGTCGAGCGTTTCCTGAGCGCGTTTGGTCGTCGTGCCGGCGTAGGCGATGACGCTGGCCCGGTCCTTGAACGTCTGGTAAGTGGCCCAGACGGCGTAGCAGAGGCCCTCTTTTTCTCGGACCTCCGTGAACAGCCGGGAACTCATACCGCCGGAGAGGACGTTGACCGCGCCAAGGGCGGCGTAGTAGTCCGCGTCGCCGATCGGCACGCTCGGGTAGGCGATGCCGATCTGCGTCTGCGTCGCGTCCTTGTGGATGTGCTCGACGCCGGCGCGGGAGGGCCCCGCCTGGATCGGCGGGACCGACCCGCCCTTCCACTCGCCGAAGAGCCGGCCGACCTGCTGGCGGAGCGGCTCCCATTCGATGTTGCCGGCCACAGACAGAATGGTGCCCGCAGGGCGGAAGAGTCGCTCGTAATGTTTGCGGACCGATTGCGCGGTGACGGCGTTGATCCCCTCGGCCGTGCCGCGCCGGTCATTGGAAAGAGGCGACGGGTAGTGCCGCTTCTTCAGCTCGATCAGGATTTTCTGCCGCGGCTCATCCTCCAGACCGGCGAGGTCTTGTAAGGCCAGCGACTTGACCGGGTCGAGTTCTTCCGCCGGCAGGTGCGGGCGGAGGAGGATGTCGGCATAGACTTCTAGCGCCGACGTCAGATTGCGGGCGAGCGTCGCGCCGTAGAAGCGCGTGTGGAAGGAGCCGACGGTTTCGCTGCGATCGAGGCCGAGGTTGTCCAGTGCGAGCGTGAGCGCCCGGCTGTCGCGGCCGCCCGCGCCGCGCGTGATCAGGTCGGCGAGGATCGAACTGACGCCGGCCTGCTCGGGCGGGTCATAGACGCAGCCGGCCGGGACCAGAAAGTTCACTGCCGCGGAGCGGACGTGGTCCATCCGCTCGGCGAGCAGTGTCAGGTCGTTAGGAAATGTATGCTGAAAGATCGCCGCGGGCACGGGGAGTCCTCGAAAAGAACTCAATTCTCGTTCCCAAG
>DATJGQ010001167.1:0-6779 GCA_035494815.1 Gemmataceae bacterium | reverse complement strand
GTCGCCGCGAGGGCGACGGCGTAGCGGCCCCCGATCGGGCGGCGGATTCGCGAAGGATCATGGGGCGGGCCGGGTGGCTCGGTCATAGTCAATTACCAGGCGCTTGACGAGCTGCCAGCGGGACGCGGTGGCGTCCCGCCGCGTCCATACGTCGAGCGTCGCGGCGGCCAGGACTTGCGCGGCCGGGCCCTCCGCGTCGATAATCTGCGGCCGCAGACAGACGACGAACTCGCCGCGGCCGCCCTGGCGGTCGCCGGACGGGTCGAAAAACGCCGGCTGACGCTCGCGGAGCCGATCGGCCAGGCCGTCGGCATTCGCCATCAGCCCCGACGGCTGGAACGCGCCTTCGGCCAGTCGACGGAGGAGGTCGGCGTGTAGCAACACGTCGTCGGTGCCGTTGGGGGGCAGCAGGTCAGAGCCGGAAGCGTTAGCGACGGACGGCGAGCTGTCGCCAGTCCTCCGTCCGTCGCTGACGCTTCCGGCTTTGATCTGTTCCTCATCCCACGCCACCGGGTTCTGATGGGCGAAGAAAACGAACGGCACCGGGAGGGACCGGACGTTCCAGGCGATGTCCGCGTCGCGGTAGACCGTATTGATGTTCATCGAGTCGCCGCCGATGGCGACGAGGTTGCGGCCGGCAAGCGGGGCGGCGCCCGTGAGGGCGCGCAACACTCGGCGGGCGGCGGCCGGACCAGCGGGTAATACCAGGAGTTGCCGCTCCCACGGCGACCATTGCTCGCGCAGCAGCATTTCAGCCGCCGCCGCTTCCCAGGTGTTCGGCCGGTCGAAGCCGCCGACGCTGAACGGAATGCTCGGCTTCAGGCGGACGAGAACGTCCGGCCACTGCGACTCGTGGAAGGCGAGCTTGAACTGCGTGGAAAGGTCGACCGAATATGGGTCGTCATCCCACTCCAGTGCGGCGGCCGACGGTGGGAACGTCTTCGCTTGCGCGGCGAGCAGGGAGATGGCCGTCCAGGGATCGGGCGCCGCGGCGGCGGCGATCGCCGGCAGTGGGTTGCCGTAAGGCCGCAGGTCCGGCTGCGACCAGACGAAATCGACCACCGCCTGGGCCATCTGCTCATTGGTAAAACAGAAGCGGAACGACCGGCCGGGATAAATGTCCATCAGTCGCTTCGGCCCCGGTTCGCCGGGCGGGGCGCGATCGGCGTCGAGGACGATCGTGTTGGCGGTGGCCGTCGTGATCAGCAATAGCGGCGCGACGCCGGCCCAGTCTTTCTGTTCGGCGAGGGCGAGCGCAAGATCGACGGCCCGGTCGCTGGAGCCGCCGCCGATGAACGCTAAAGGCGGCGGGTCGCGGCGGGCCAGCGTTCGCACCCAGCGGGCCGACGGCGTCTCGCTCGTAAGTTTGTACCAGCGAATCCGCAGCCGACCCGACGCGCCCGTCTTGCCGAGCACGACCTCGGGAATGGCGGTCGTCTGATCGAGGAACGCCCGGCTGTCGTCGACCTGAAGTTCGGGACAGTCGCGGCGGGCGCGATGGACGCCGGCGACGAACCGCTCCCACGACGGGCCGCTCGTCGCCGCGTGGATCCACGCCACTTCCTGGTCGCCGGCCGGCACCGGCGGGGCCTCGAGGTCGCCGCGCCCGTAGCCCAGGCCGCGCAGCCCGCCGTAAACCAGCGCCGCGGTGATGACGGCGAGAAGGACCAGGATCGGCGGGTTGCGAAGTCTGCTCATTGCTTTTCGATGCCGCAATAACCCTCAGCCATTAAGAAATAATACCGGGCATGGTCAGGGCGTGATACCCTGATGGCCGAAGCCCACAGTCCCAAAGACTTGGACCAATGCCTAACGAAGACCCCTTGACCGTCGTCATCTTCGGCGCCTCCGGTGACCTGACCGCCCGCAAGCTCATCCCGGCGCTGTTCCATCTCTCAGCGAAAGGCCGGCTGCCAAAGGACACGCGGGTGGTCGGCGTCGCGCGGTCGCCGTGGTCCGACGAGAAGTTCCGCGAACACCTGATGCCGGGAACGAAAGCGGCGGCGGGTCCGGCGTGGGACGAGGCATCGTGGAAGCGCTTCGCGGGCCGCGTGCACTACGCGTCCGGGGATGCCGCCGCGGCCGACGGGCTCAAGAACTTGCAGGCGTGGTTCGATGCGAACGCGCCGAAGCGCGCCGACCGCCTGTACTACCTCTCGGTCGCGCCGGAACTCGTGCCGGCAATCGTCGCGCGGCTGAGCGAGGCGGGGATGGCGAAAGAGACCGACGGGTTCCGCCGCGTCATCCTCGAGAAGCCGTTCGGCCGCGACCTGGCGAGCGCCCGCGAACTGAATCAAACGTTGCACGCCCATTTTAACGAAGCGCAGCTCTATCGCATCGACCACTACCTGGGCAAGGAGACGGTTCAGAACATCTTGATCTTCCGTTTCGCGAATACGCTGTTCGAGCCGCTCTGGAACCACCAGTTCATCGAACACGTGCAGATCACCGTCGCCGAGACCGTGCCGGTCGGCAAGCGCGGCGGCTATTACGAGACGAGCGGCGTGATTCGGGACATGATCCAGGGGCACCTGCTGCAGGTTTTGACGATGGTCGCGATGGAGGGCCCGGCCAGATTCAACGCCGACCTCATGCGGAATGAAAAGGCCAAGGTGCTCGACGCCGTTACGGTTCCGGAACGGCTCACCGCGTGTGACAACATCGCTCTCGGCCAGTACGAGGGGTACAAAAAAGAGCCGGGCGTCGCCCCGAATTCGCGGACGCCGACGTTCGCGGCGGTGCGGCTGCAAGTCGATAACTGGCGATGGCAAGGCGTGCCCTTCTATTTGCGGTCCGGCAAGGCGATGGCCGCCCGGTTCAGCGAGGTTGTCATCCAGTTCCTCTGCCCGCCGCACCTGATGTTCCCGCTGCCCGCGGGCGAGACGCTCAAGTGCAATAAGCTCACGCTCCGCATCCAGCCGAACGAAGGCATCCGCATCAACTTCCAGACCAAGGTGCCGGACACGGAGCGGCCGCAACTTCGCCCGGCCGATTTGCTCTTCGAGTACCGCGACGCGTACGGCGAATCGCCGCTGCCGGAGGCGTACGAACGGCTGATCCTCGATGCGATCCAGGGCGACGCGTCGCTGTTCATGCGGTCCGACGAGATCGAGCGGGCGTGGGCGATCATGGACCCCATCATCGCCGCGACCGAAGCGTCCGACGGCCCGACGCCGCAATCGTATCCGATCGGCAGTTACGGGCCGAAGTGCGCGGACGAACTGTTGGCGAAGCAAGGGCGGGAGTGGCAGAACGAGGCGTGACGCTCGCTACGGATTCGACTGAGTGGCCGGCGGGAGTTGGCGAACCCAGGCACGGAACTGGCGGACGATGGCGTTTTGCTCTTGGCGTCCGACCATCTTAAGGAACCGCACAAGGTCCGTCGGTATCACCTGTGGGAAATTCACACTGCGCGCGATCGCCTTATACCGCTTTTTTTTGAGGTCCAGCCGATGGAAAGCGAGGTCCGAACCCTCCAATCGCCATAGCTCGGGCACGCCGAGAGCGGCATAAATCCCCATCCGGTTAAGCGAACTGCTGGCCACGTCCACTTCAATGGCCAGGTCCGGCGGCGGATGTATTCGCAGGTCCAACTCCACTATTTCTCGCACCGCCGGCTCGTTGGCAATCCAGTAACATCGGTCGGGTTCGATCCCACGCTGCTTGCGCTTGCGGCGGAGCGTCGTCGATCCGCCGCCCATAATCGGCAGGCCCAGTTCCTCGGTCAAAACACGCACCAACAGTCCGAGGAAATCAGTCGGCCGGTCGTGCTTCAAAAGCGGCGACATGATCTCCAGCACCCCCCGGTCGTAGGCCATCCGAACGCCTGGCCGCTCGGCGAACGCATATACCAGGCGGGTATACGTCTTCCAATCGGTGTTCGGTATTGCAACGATTCGGCCGGGTGCCTGGCGAGTGCGAATGGACATAACCACGCTCCTTTTCCGGCTCAGGAGCCGACGCTCAGGATTCAGTATACTCTCTTGTGTTCCGCGATTCCTGACCCCTAAGCACTGGTCCTATGCCCGCCCTCAGCTTTCGCAAGGATTCCTGCCACCTCGATTTTCTCTCTCTGGGGGCGCTGATCCACCGCCTCGACCCCGGCGTGATCCCATTTCGGAAGGCCCGCTCCGTCGAGGTGCACGTCTCCGGCGGCGAGTACAACGTCGCGGCGAACCTGTCGGACTGTTTCGGTCTGAACACCGGAATCGCGACGGCGATGGTCAAGTACCCGATCGGCGAGCTGGTGCAGGCGCGGGTGCGCGAGTCGGGGGTGACGCCGTTTTACAAGTGGTTCGAACACGACGGCGTCCGCGGGCCGAACATCGCGACCGTCTACAGCGACCGCGGGCACGGCGTCCGCGCCCCGGTCGTCTTTTACAACCGGTCCAACGAGGCCGGCGCCCTGCTCAAGCCCGGCGACTTCGACTGGCCGGCGATCTTCGCCGGCGGCGTCCGCTGGTTCCACTCGGGCGGCATCTTTGCGGCACTTTCCGAGACCACGTCGGAATTGATCCTCGAGGGCATGCAGGCCGCCAGGTCCGCGGGGGCATTCGTCTCGTTCGACCTGAATTACCGCGCGAAACTTTGGGCGTCCGTCGGCGGCGCGGACCGGGCGAGGAAAACCCTTCGCCGCATCGTCGGCCAGGTGGACGCGCTCATCGGCAACGAGGAAGACTTGCAGAAGGGCCTCGGCATCGCCGGCCCCGACGTCGCCGCCAAGTCACAACTCGACTCGGACATTTTCTTTCTGATGATCGACCGCGTCGTCGAGCAGTTCCCGAACATCAAGCTCGTCGCGACGACGCTCCGCGAAGTGCATTCGACCAACCGTCACGACTGGGGCGCGGTGCTGTGGCTTGATGGCGAACGTTACGTCAGCCCGACCTGCCAGCTCGACGTCATTTGCCGCATCGGCGGCGGCGACGGTTTTGCGTCCGGGCTGATCTACGGCCTGATCGCCGGCCGATCACCCGAAGAAGCCCTCCGCCTCGGCTGGGCTCATGGCGCCATGCTCACCACCTTCCCCGGCGATGTGACGATGGCGAAGCTAGAGGAGGTAGAAGCTTTCGCGAAGGGCGGATCGGCCCGAGTGCAGCGGTAAGGTTTCAGTCTCCCAATCCGCACAGCCGATACAAACGACACCTCTTAACTTCCCTCGGCCGAGGACGTGCCTATGTCCGTCCGGTCCAAATTGGGGCTGTCGCGCCTGTTCGGCGCGATCGGGCTGGGAATCCTGCCCGGTTGCATGACAGCGCCACCGCCGGCCGAGGGTCTGCTCCTGCGGCCACTCGACGTGAACGCGACGCAGCTTGCCCAGGAGACGGAGCCGCCGCCGCGGCCGATCTTGCAGACGCCGCGGGTGCCCGGCACACCGTTGCCGCTGCGACTGCGGGTGCCTGCGGAGCTGCCGGGGGCGGAGGTCCCGCCGCTGGTGATGCCCTCGGCGACGACCGACCGCCCGGCGTTCGAGCGGGCCCTCGCCGAGATGTTCCCGGCGTCGCCCGCCATGCCGGCCGACCTGGTCCCGACCGACGGAGCGATGCTCAATCTCGCGGAGCTGCAACAGCAGATGCTCAGCGCGCACCCGTCACTGCGACAGGCGGCCGCGGACGTCGACGCCGCCCGCGGCGCCGCTCTCCAGGCGGGGTTGCCGCCGAACCCCTCGTTGGGATTTGAGGCAGACACCGTTGGTTCGGGCCGGACCGCCGGGCAGCAGGGCGCGAAATACGAACAGCTGATCAAGACGGCCGGCAAGCTGCGTCTCGCCCAGGCGGCCGCCCTCATCGACGTGCTGACCGCGGAAGTGAACCTGCGGCGGGCGCAATACGACCTGATCACGCAGGTGCGGGCCGCATATTTCGCGGTGCTGGTCGCACAGGAGCAACTCCGGATCGCCCACCTGGTCGCCCGCCTGACGGACGAGAGCTTCCGCGTTCAGGTGGACCAGCTCCGCGGCGGCCAGGCGGCGCCGTACGAACCGGCTCAATTGCGGGCGCTCGCCGAGCAAGCGCGGGCGGCACTCCGTCAGGCCGAGAATCGCTACCGATCAGCCTGGCGGCAACTCGCCGCGGCGGTCGGCCGGCCCGACCTACCGCCGACGAAGTTGGCCGGCAGCGCCACCATGGCAGTCCCCGCGTTCGATTACGAATTGCTGCGGGCCCGCATGCTCGAGGTGCATACCGACCTGCGGAACGCCGCCAACGGCGTCGCCCGCGCCCGCACCCAGGTCCGCATCGCCGAGGTGACGCCGGTCCCGGACGTGAACCTCAAGGTAGTCGTGCAGAAGGATTTCACGACCCCGCCGTTCGCGACCACGGCCAACGTCGAGATCGGCGTGCCGACGCCCGTCTGGGACCGTAACCAGGGCGGCATCCAGCAGGCCCGCGCCCAACTCGGCCGTGCGCTCGAAGAAGCGCAACGCGTTCGGCTCGATCTGCAGACGCGACTCGCGGACGCCATCGAACGGTACGAGACGAGCCGGCAATTCGTCGAAGCGTACCGGAACCAGATCCTGCCCGACCAGGTCCGGGCGTATCGCGGCGTGGTGCAGCGGTATCAGCAGGAGCCGGAGAAGGTGAACTACAACGACATCATCACGACGCAGCAGTCGCTGGTGACGTCGCTCGCGAACTATCTGCAGGCGCTGGCGGGGCAGTGGCAGGCGGTGGCGGATCTGGCGGCGCTGGCGCAGCTGGATGACTTGTATCCGGCGGTGCCGGAAGTGAAGAAGTAAGACGACCCGATGTTCCGCCGCGGCCCGAGTCTTCGAGGGGAGC
>DATJGQ010001166.1:0-4575 GCA_035494815.1 Gemmataceae bacterium | reverse complement strand
TGACCCGAGTACAGAAGCGCCGCGGCATAGCGACCTTGCCGTGAAATCGAAAGAACCACACCCCCATAGCCCGCGGAGGGATACGGCAACGTGATTGTGGAACGAACTGTCTCCGTGGGCCACTCGCAAAGCGTGAAAACGAGTCCAGACCGGTAATCCGCATCTAGGCGAAAGCCGGTCTGACCCACATGAGCAATGCTTGAATCAGTTGCCATCATTCAGTCCGGCGAGGGAGCTATCCAGCGACCGCGGCGCGGATGCGTCGGATCACGTCCTCGTCCGTCGGGTATGGCGACGTCAGCGCCGGCCGCAACGGCAGCGGCACCTCGTCCATGCGGTAGACCGTCCCCGGCGCGCTCACCCCCGTGGCCGCCGTCGTGATGTGCACGCGGGCCAGACGGCTGGTGTGCGTCACCTTCGGGTCCAGCACGATCGTCGGGATGCGGGCCAGGTGGTCGATCGCCGGCTGCGGCATCGTCGCCCCCGGGTCGGCCCCCAAGATCAGCGCCGCGTCGTTGTCCCCGCGGACCAGCAGGTCCACAGTCGAGAACTCGCCCGGGTTATAGCGCGGGTAGCCGCGGCACAGGTTCACGCCGAACGGGTAGCCGGTCGTGTAGCGCATCACCACGTCCGACCCGGTCACGTTGCCGTGGCCGCGCATCGGCATCGCCACGAACTTGGTGAAGGCGTTCAGCTCCGCCGCCAGGGCCAGGATCGCCGCGGAGTTCATGTGCTTCCCGCGGGTCATCGAGACGCCCATGCCGAAGAAGATCACTCCGAACTTCGCCCGCTTCATGCGGTCGGCGAAATCCTGCAACTGCTCGAGGGGCAACCCGGTCTCGGCGGCGCGCTCCGCGTCCACCCGTTGGCCCTTGACGAGGGCGCGCAGCACCGTCACGACCTCGAAGTCCTTGCCCGGCCGGATCTGGAGAAAGAGGTCGGAGGCTTTCTCGCTCGGCGTCTCCCGGATGTCCACCAGGACCATCGTCCGGCCTTTGCGGCCGTTGGGGACGAACTTCCCCTTCTGCGTCAGGGTGTACTTGGTGAAGTGCCGCGGGTGGCACTCGGCCGGGTTGCCGCCCCAGTAGACGATGAAGTCCGCCCGGTTCTTGACCTCGCCGAGCGTGCACGTGACCTTGCCACCCAACTGGGCGGCGATTTCCGTGGGGCCGTGTCAGAGCGACGTGTGGCTATCGATCACTGCCCCGACCTGCTCGGCCAGAGCGACCGCCTCCCGCTGGGCCTCGCAGGTGACGTTGCTCAGTCCGTAGACGAGCGGCATGTCGGCCTTGTCCAGGAAGTCCGCCGCGGCCGCGATCGCCTCATCGACCGTCGCGGGGCGGCCGTTAACCAGCGCGTCGGGGTAGAGGCGCTCGGCCGTGTGGTGGCGGAACCACGACTCGCCGAGGCTACAGGCGTTCTTGGTCTTGACGATCCGCTCGCCCTCGGCGTGCAGTTCGATGTCGTCGCACACGCACCCGCAGAAGGTGCAGGTGGCATTCTTCACGACGGTCAAGCTCATCCTGATGACTTCTGCCCGGACCCGGGCGGTATGGTAAACGTTCACCCCAGCTCCCGGCCGCGACAACTTCCGCGGATGCGCCGCGGCATGTACCGGCCGGTATCGATCTCTTCCCACGGCCGGGGGGTCGCTGTCTCTGATTCTCCGGGAAGATGCGGAATGGTCGCCCCGTCAGGGCCGGGGACATTGCCGCAACGGTTGGTGGCGTCCATCACTTGGTCCTCGCTCTCTTATCCGACGCCCGCTCTCTTACGGTCGCGGCTCCGCCGGCTCGATTTCGACTTCCCAGCCTTTGGAGGTGGGCATTCCCGTGCCGTCGGTCGTCACGCCCATGAGGCGGCACGTCGGCGGGCCGTACGGGACGAAGATCATCCCGGCAGGAACTTTCCCTTCCTTACACAGGAAGGTCGCCTCGCCGCCGTACTCCGACCGGACCCGCACCGTTCCGCCGGGCGCGACCCCGACCTCCTTCATGTCGTCGGGGTTCATCGTCAGCGTGCTCACCAGCGACTGGTAATCGGCGTGGTCCTTCCCGATGTTGATCTGCTGGCCCTGCTTGGTCGTGCGGCCCGCATTCATGATGAAGCGTTTGGACGCCATTCTAAAGCCAGAGGACAGAGGACAGAGGACAGAAGTCAGAAGTCAGAAGTCAGAAGTCAGAGTACAGGGGACGAGGGACAGAGGACAAGGGACAGATATGCGGCTAATCTGACCTCTGACCTCTGACTTCTGTCCTCTGTCCTCTGTTCTCTGACTCATGCTCACCATCAACTCCGTCCCGATCGAGGACACGTTCGCCGAGGCGTTTCCGATGACGGCGGCCCGACTCATCGTGACGGCCGAAACGCCGGCGTGGGCGCGGACCGCGGCCCATGAGGCGACGGGGTATGCCGCGTCAGTCATCGGCTGCGACGCCGAGGCCGGGGTTGAACGTGCACTCTCACCGGAGGAGACGCCGGACGGCCGGCCGGGCGTGAGCGTGCTGCTGTTCGCTTTCAGCCGCGACGCACTCCAGAAGGCGGCTGTCAACCGCGTCGGCCAGTGCGTCCTGACTTGCGCCACGACCGCCTGCTACAACGGCCTGCCCGCGGTGATGGACACGACGATCCGCATCGGCGGCACTCTGCGGTTCTTCGGCGACTCCTTTCAGTTCAGCAAGAAGTTCGACGACCGGCGGTTCTGGCGCGTGCCGGTCATGGACGGGGAATTCGTCTGCGAAGACCTGTTCGGCACGGTGAAGGGGGTGGCCGGCGGCAACTTCCTGATTCTCGGCGAGACTCAAAAGTCGGCGCTGGCGGCGGCCGAGGCGGCGGCCGAGGCAATCCGCGGCGTGCCCGGCGTCATCATGCCGTTTCCCGGCGGCGTCGTCCGCAGCGGCAGCAAGGTCGGCAGCCGCTACAAGGCGCTGAAGGCGAGTACCAACGATGCCTACTGCCCGACCCTCCGCGGTCAGGTCGCGTCCGCACTCCCCGACGGGGTCGGCGCCGTCTATGAGATCGTCATTGACGGGCTTGATCTCGCGGCGGTCGAGCAAGCCACTCGCGTCGGCGTGATGGCGGCCTGCCTGCCCGGCGTCATCCGCATCACGGCGGGCAACTTCGGCGGCAACCTCGGCCCGTTCCACGTCCACTTGCACGCGCTCTTACGCTCCGGGGCATAGACTGAGCAGTTCCTATCATAGCCGTCAGTGGCGGTGGGCGGGGCGCCGGATGCCGAATCCACGGCGGTGCCATTCGAGGACGATCCCCCGATCTCGGCCCCTAATGATGCTCTCCACCGACATTGAATTGCCAACTGCCGCCGATCGTCGGCCGACGCGGACAGCCGCCGGCGGGACCTCAGTCCTCCGCAGTTCGGCGAACGCCTCGACCCCGACGAGGTACCGACGGGGTGCATCGTCGTCCGGGAGATCCTGCCCATTCGGCTTTTCGGTCGGGACGACGACGAGACTTTGTGCTTACTTTGCCCAGGACGCGTCCAACGCGTCTAAGCGGCCTAGGAGCTGTCACAGGCGGTCTGCGCTTCAGGGCGCTGAAGCCTGAAGCGCTGTGGGCTACGTCAACGCCTGGGTCGCCTGGACCATGAACCCCTCGACGAGAGACGCGGGGTAGTCGTCGGAGAACTAATCGGCCCAGTTATCGTCGGTCAGGTTGATCGTGCGGAGGCGGCGGCGGTCTGGATGCAGAGTGTCGGCCACCGAAGCCACGGAGATGCGTCGGCGATGAGACCGCACGCCCATACCTTCAGAAAGGCCGTCCTCAGGGATATCCGAGTGCGGCCCGAAACGCCAAGTCGGCGGTCGAGTACACGCGGCGGCGGTGGCCGCCCGCGGATCAATACAGACGCTGGATGGCCGGGGTGGACGAGACGATCTCGCCGTCGTCCACGTCGAGGAAGAAGCTGTGGGCCATCCAGGCCGTGAAGCCCTTCCCGACGAAGACGTTGGCCCGGTAATAGCTGTCCCACAAGGCCTTCACCTGAACCCGCAACAGTTCTGGCGGTTCGCCGAGCGCAGCGAGCACGTTCTCACGGATCAGGTCGGTTGCGTTGGGCTGAGCGGGCGCTGACGACAGCGGCTCCGCGTGGCTGGCTCGGGCGACGGGCATGAGTTTCGGCATGGCAGCCTCAACGGTGATGGGCGATTGCTGTCCCTAGCAGTAATTCGTTCCGATTCGCTCCGTCCTTGCAATCGTTAGAGGCGAGTCAGCACCGCGGGGTTCGAGGGACGTTCCGCAAGGCGGGAATCCTGAAGGGCACGGACGGCGAGCCGTTCATCATCCCCGAAAACGGTGAGGCGAGAGCAGCCAATGGCTAGCCGACGCCCACACCCATGCTCCGCCGGGACTCGAACGCCGAACGCTGGCTCGCTGGCGCCCCCTCGTCAACCGGCTTGAGAAGGTCGGCCGGACTCGGCCGGGGCCGGGTCATGGTCTGATACAGCGAGAGCGCCTTGATCGACGACTGATACATCCGCTCGCTCACGGCCAATCGGGCCAAAGTGTCACGCCGGAGGAGCGCGGCATCCTTGCCGTCGTTATTAGCCGCCGCGGCCG
>DATJGQ010001165.1:0-5434 GCA_035494815.1 Gemmataceae bacterium | reverse complement strand
GTCTTTGCCGGGCTCGACCGGTAGCACGGGGCCGCCGAGGGCTTTCGGGGGGAGCGGCTGATTCGTTTCCGGGTGAGGGAGCGACCGGGCGGCTTTGGCGGCCGCTTTCGGAGCGGCCTTGGCCTTGGCCTTGGCGTTCTTCGGCGGCTCGCGACTGACCGGGGCGGCGATGTAAGTTTCGCGGACCAGGTTCAGCCGATTGTTGTTATTCCCTGTATTCTGCTCGCGCCGCTTGGCGTTGAGTTCGTCGACGATTTGCCGAGTTTCCGGTGACGGGGGCCCGGAGACGACCTGGCCGAACAGGTTTGCGAACGCCCGGTAATCGACCTGCGTCCAGCGGTCGGTAGGGTGTTTATGGCATTGGGCGCATTCGAGACGGATGCCGAGGAACGCGGCCGCGACCTTCTCCCCCCACTGCTCCAGTTGCACCTGCTGCTGGCGCCGCCAGAACAGGTCGAGCGTGTGACGGTCCTTGTAGCTGTCGTCAAACCCCTTATCGATCGCCTCGTCCTGTCGCTCGACCATCTTCACCCATTCTTCCGGCGACATCCCTTCGCGGCTGGTGGCAGTGAGGATGCCCTGGACGATCTGGTCGTACGGGACGTTTTCGGCGACTCGTTTCCGGAGCCAGTCGTGCCATTGCTGGCTGCGCCTGGCCTTCAGTTGCGCCGGGTTTTCCAGGCTGTCGGTGTTGTTGCCGGTGACATCGCTGAGCTTGGTCGCCCAGAGGGCGGCGTGTAGCGGGTGAGCAAGCAGCTCGTCAATTTTGCGTACGCGCTTGTCGGCCGATTCATCGGCGAGGAACGCCCGCACCTCATCCGGCGTCGGCAGGCTGCCGATCGCGTCGATCGTCACGCGGCGGAGGAATTCGACGTCGGACGATAGCTCCGACGGGACCATATTGAGTTGCTTGAGTTTCGCGACGACTTCGCGGTCGATGTAATTCGCAGCCGGAACGTCCGGATACTGGAAGTCGGCGGGAACCGTGGCCGGCACGAGCACACGGACGGCCTGCACGGTCCCGCGGTACGACACCATCAGCCCGGTGTCGCCGGGGCGATTCGCCTTCACCACGCCGAGCGGGTTTACCTCGGCGACGGCGTCGTCGGCGATGCGGAAGTCGCAGAACGCCGTTACGGATTCTTCGCCGCCGTCGGCGTAGCGGGCTTTCACCTGTAACTGCTGCGTCCCGCCAGGCTTGACGAAGACGTACTCGGGCTGGTCGAGAATCAGCGCGGCGACGGTGCCGCTGCCGCGGTGCCAATTCGCGGAGTCGGCGATCCAACTGCGGAAGACGCCGTATTGCCAGGAGTCCTTCACGAAGCGGACTCCCCCTTCGTGGGGGATCTGGCCTGTGGCTTTGAGCAGAATCAACGACTTGTCCGGTTCGACGGCGTTGACGCGTCGGCCGCCGGCTTCGCGCGTCACGGCCGCGAAGTCCTTGTCCGCGTCGTAGCCAAACAAGCTGAGCCGAAAGCCGCCCTTGCCCTGGAACGAGCCGTGGCATGAGCCGTTGTTACAACCCGCCTTACTGAAGAGCGCCACGACGTGCCGTTCGAAGTCGACCGTCTGGAGTGGCGATTGACCCGGCACCGACATCGCGGCGCGCGCGGGGACAGCGCAGCAGATCACAATCGTGCAAGCGCCAAAGGCGAGCAGCCGGCGGGACATGGCGCGACCTCAATATCGGCAGGCGGGCGGGCGTCAGGCGGGCGAATTCAGGCGGGGGTGGGACTCACGGCAGGGTGTCAATCATTCCTCCACTATTATCCTAACCAAGTTTGCCCCCGCAGGTATCGGGGCGTCAACAAAAAAATGAGAAATGCCGGTGACGGATCGGTCGGAGTGAATTGATCGCACACTCTTGTGTTTGAGAGCTGGAAGCCTTATCGAGTCACCATGCGTCTGCCCGCGAAACCCATATTGCCGCGCGGACCCATTCCGCCCTCACCCACGTCACCTACGGAAAAAGCTGAAGACTCGCGCGTCGCATGGTCGAAACTTGGTTTTGAGGAGTTGCATCACGCAGGTTAAGCCGCCACCGCAGGGTCGCGTCGGGGAAGAATTTCAAGAAAAACTCAGGTCTCACATTTCGCCCGCAGCGAAACGTGACCTATGGTTCGGTTGAACAACTTCCCGAAGCGGAGGGCGTAACACCTCCGCCGCACGGCCCCCTCAGCGAGCACGGCGTCGCGGATCGCAGGCGCCCGAGCCGCTCAGTGCGGACGCGGTGAACGACCGGCCCCGGCCGGTTTCCCGCACGGGCATACTCCTCCACCTTCGAGGTGCCGCGATGAAGTCGAAGACGTTTGTGATGATGTTCGTGGCCATCGGCTGCGGCCTGGTGGCGGCGTACCTGACCGCTCGGTTGACGGCAAAGGGCACGTCCCAGAATACCGTTCCCGTGCTGGTCGCCAAGGAAAAGATCAAGGCCGGCGACGTGATCAAGGACCCGGAAAAACTGTTCATCGAAATGAACTACCCGGCCGGCTCGACGCCGAACGCGATCTCGAGCTTCGAGTCGCTCAAGAACAAGATCGTCAACAAGGGCCTGCAGCCGGGCCAGTGGCTCACGCCGGACGACCTGAGCACCAACTTCGGCATCGACTTGCCGAAGGGCTTCTACGCGATGGCCGTCAAGGTGGACGCGAGCAGCGCGGCCGGCGGGTTCATCCTGCCGCGGTCGCGCGTGAACGTGGTCGCCACGATCCGTAACCGGACGAACACCGGCGAGACGGCCAAGGTCGTGACCGTCCTGCAGGACGTGCTCGTCCTGGCGGTCGACCAGCAGTCGATCCGGCCCGAGGACAAGCTGGCCGTCAACACGCTCAGCACGGCGACGCTCGCGGTCAAGCCGAGCGAGTCGCAGCGGCTGACGCTGGCCCAGGGCCTCGGCGAACTGCGGCTGGTCTTGCGGGCACACGACGACGACTCGAAGGTGCCGCTGACCCCGCTCGACAAGCTGGAATACGACAACGGCACCGGCGAATCGTTCATCGGCGACAAGGAGATCTACAAGGTCGCGATCGCCAAGCAGGACATGGCGGTCGGCCAGGAAGTCGACGTCCCGGAAGACTTCTTCGACATCAAGGAACTGCCGTTCCTGCCGGAGAAGGCGATCACGCTCGATTCGCTGGGCGAGTTGAAGGGCAAAGTCGTCAAGCACCCGATCTTCAAGGACGGGTTCGTGACGGCCAAGAACTTCGACGCCCTGGCCGTCGTGAAGGCCGTGCCGCGTGCCCGGACGCACGTGCTGTTCATTCAGAACGGCGGCTCGGCCCCGGTGAAGCACGTGTTCAAGGATGGGATCTCGGACGTGCCGGAGGCGAAGGGGACGACCCCGACGTCGACGCCCCCGACGAAGGACAACAACAGGACGAAGACCACGGAGACGGAAACGTCGTCGACCGGCGAGAACCCGTGAACGGACGACAGGAGTTTGGGCCACGGCTCCGCCAGCGGGAGCCGTGGCGGGGGAAAAGGCCACGGCCGCAGGATCGGCCGTGGCGCGGGTGTGGGAGGGAATCCCACCCCGGATTGGGAGAGCATTGGTCCGCGGCACGGGCCGGCCGGCAGTCAGCCGGCGGCCCGCCGCCCATGTGAGGGAGAGGTGAACGGATGCACCGCACGAACCGCGTCCTGACCTGGGTAGCCGGCGGCCTGCTCGGTGTCAGTCTGGCCACGGGAACGGCCGCCGCCATTCAGCCGGACGCCCCCGCCCCCGCTCAACGGGGCAAAGGCAACGTCGTCGTGGTGACGATCAACGGCAGCAAGCGGCTGTCGATGACGCCCAAACGACCGATCCGGTCCGTCATCAACGAAAAAGAGAACGTCGCCCGCGTCCAGGTCATCCCGGACGACAACGAATCCGTCTTGATCTTCGGCCTGCAGACCGGCACCACCCGGATCACCTTCACCGACAACATGGGGATCAAGGAGGAGGTCGATCTCATCGTGGAGTTCGACATCGACGCGGTCAAGGCGGTCCTCCGGCGGGCCGTGCCGACCGCGGCCGTCGAACCGATTCCCGCGGGCATCAACACCGTCGTGCTGACCGGCACGGTGGCGCACGCGGAGGACATCGAGTTGATCCTTCGCGTCGCCCAGGGCGTGCTCGTCAGCGGCGTGCCGGCCGTCGCCGCGGCCCAGAATCAGGCGATCGTCCCGATCACCATCGTCAACGCGATGACGGTCGGCGGCCTCCGCCAGGTGCAACTCGACGTGACCATCGCGTCGGTCAACCGCACCGAACTGCGGCAGCTCGGCGTAAACTTCACGCTGAACGGCAACTCGGGCTTCCTTACGAGCCTGATCAACGGCCTGGCAATCCACGGCCCCGACCAGGGCACCCGGCCGCTCACAAACCTTGGCCTTTTGCCGACCCAGGCCTTCCTGCAGTTCGCCGCCCCGGCACCGACGACCAACATCGCCGCGGGCATCGTCCCGGCCGACCTGCAAGTGTTCATCCAGGCGCTGCGACAGGAGCGGCTCGCGACGCTGCTCGCCACGCCGAAATTGGTGACCAAGAGTGGCAAGCCGGCGACGTTCCTCTCCGGCGGTTACCAGGCGGTGCCCGAGGTGACCGCTTCCGGCGTCGGCGGCGGTACCGTCGGCGCCCGCTTTGAGCCGTTCGGCACCCTGCTGACCTTCCTGCCGATCGTGCTCGGCAACGGCAAAGTTTTCCTGGAAGTGGATACGGCCAATACGACCTTGAACGCGAACAACGGCTTCGCGATCGCCGGCGTCATCGTTCAAGGCCGCGACGCCCAGATGGTGCGGACGGCCGTCGAGATGGAGCCGGGCCAGACGTTGGCCATCGGCGGCATGATTCAGGTGCAAAAGGGTGCGCAAACAAACAAGACCCCGGTCCTCGGCGACCTGCCGTTCGTTGGCCCGGCGTTCAGTTCGGTTTCCCACAACGAAGTGGAGACGGAACTGCTCATCATGGTGACGCCGTACCTCGTAGACGCGATGGATTGCCGGCAGGCCCCCTGCATGGTGCCGGGATCGGAAACCCGCAGCCCCGACGATTTCGAGCTATTCTTGGAGTTGATTTTGGAAGCCCCGCGCGGGCAGCGTGAGGTCTTCCCGAACAAGAAGTACCGGCCGGCATGGAAGAACGACTCGACGGCGGGTTCGATTCCGTGCGGCGGCGGGATCGGGAACGGCAACGGGTGTGCGAACGGGAGTTGTGGCGCGGCGGCCGCCCCGGCCGCGGTGCCGGCCCCGCCGGTCGCCCCGCCCGCGGAAGTCGCCCCGACGGCGCTCCCCAGCGAGCCGACGACGCTGCCGCCGATGACGACCGTGTACCCGCCGGGGGCGAGGGCCAGCCGGCAGTGAGAGTGACCTTGATCGCACCGGTGGAATGGTTCCGCCGCGACCGGAGTCTTCGGGGGGGGAGCGCTTCTAGCGCTCCCCTCGAAGACTCGGGTCG
>DATJGQ010001164.1:0-5299 GCA_035494815.1 Gemmataceae bacterium | reverse complement strand
GCTGGCGTTGCCGCTATGGGTCGGGCTGGCCGTCGGCGGCGCCGCAGGCGGCGCGGCCGTCTGTCTGGCGATCCTGCCCGCGAGTACGAAGCTGCTCTCTCGACTCGACGCGACCGGCACCGGTCGTCGCCACCGGCTATTGGCCAAGATCCGTCACGTCGCCGTCTCACTGCACGAGGCGTTCGTCCTCTTCGCGCACCGGCCGCGGGCGGTGGTCGCGTCGGCTCTGTTGTCGCTCCTGGTCCAGGTCACCGGCGTGATCCAGGTCTGGCTGATCGGCCGGGCGCTCGGTCTCGACGTGCCGGTCGGCGTGTTCGGCGTCGCGGTGCCGATGGTGGCGTTGTTGACTCTGCTGCCGGTCAGCGTCAGCGGCATGGGCGTCCGGGAGGCCGGCATGGTCTTGTTCCTGCAGCCGGCCGGCATCGCGGTCGGACCGGCGGTGACCGTCGCGTTCCTCTGGTTCTGCGTACAGACGGCCGGGGGCCTGTGCGGCGCGGTCGTCTACCTGTTCATCGGAAGCGCGAAGCGCGGCCGCGAAATCTCCAAGGAGGTCCGGCATGACGATGCTCTCGGTCATCGTCCCGATCAAGGACGAGCGAGAAAATATCGGGCCGCTGCATGACCGGTTGACCGCGGCGCTCGTCGGCATCGACTACGAAGTCGTGTTCGTCGACGACGGTTCGGCCGACGACTCGTTCCAACTGCTCGACGCGCTGGCCGACGGCGACGGCCGGGTCAAGGTCGTGCGGCTGCGGCGGAACTACGGCCAGACCGCGGCCCTCCTCGCCGGCATCGACTGGTCGCGCGGCGACGTCATCGTCTCAATGGACGGCGACCTCCAGAACGATCCCGCCGATATTCCCGCGCTGCTGGCGAAATTGCACGAGGGGTTCGACGTCGTCCTCGGCCTGCGGGCGAACCGGCAGGACGCCTTCCTGATCCGCAAGCTGCCCAGCCTCGCGGCCAATTGGCTAATCCGCAAAGTCACGAAGGTCCCGTTCCGCGATTTTGGCTGCACACTACGGGCGATGCGCCGCGAGCAGGCCGAGGCGCTGCCCCTCTACGGCGAGATGCACCGCTTCGTCCCGGCGCTCGCCCTGCAACACGGCGCCCGCATCGCCCAGATTCCGGTGCGCCATCACCCGCGGACGGCCGGCCGGACGAAATACAACCTGACGCGTACGGTCCGCGTTTTGCTCGATCTCGTCACGGTGACGTTCCTGTCCGGCTATCTCACGCGGCCGATGCACTTCCTCGGAACCATCGGGCTGACGTTCATGGCCCTGGGCGGGATTAGCCTCGTCGCGACCGTCGTCATGAAATGGACGCAGCACATTTTCATGACCGGCAACCCGTTCTTGCTGCTCAGCGTGATGCTGGAACTCATGGGGATTCAGTTCATCCTGATGGGCCTTCTTGGCGAAGTGCTGACCCGCACCTATTTCGAGAGCCAAGGGAAGGTGCCGTACTCGGTACGGACCACCCGCAACCTCGACGACCAGCGCCGCCCGAAGGCGGCGTAAGACGCAAACCGATTGACTCCGTCACGGGAGAAACATCATGCCGGTCTACATCGTGCTCACCCGTTTCACCGAACAGGGCATCCGCAACGTGAAGGAAACCACGAAGCGGGCGCAAACGTTCCGCGAGATGGCGAAGAAGCTGGGAATTACCGTCAAGGACTTGTACTGGACCCTGGGCGAATACGATTCCGCCGCGATCGTCGACGCGCCCGACGAAGGGTCCGTCACCGCGTTGGGGCTTAGCGTGGGCGTCCAGGGAAACGTCCGGACGCAAACCATTCGGGCCTTCACATCCGACGAAATCAGCAAAATCCTCAACCGAATGGTGTGATGCGGCGTGCGCCTCGTCGCTCCCATAGGTCCCCTGAGTCCCCTGAGTCCCCTGAGTCCCATGAGGTTCACCACTAATTGACCACATTCCGCGGCGGCTCGCCCAGCAATACGCGCCGGCAGTTCTCGCTGCCTTTGACGCGCATGTCCGTCATACCTTCCTCCGAGTAGAAGGCGATGTGCGGCGTCAGGATGACGCGGTCGTAGGCGGGGTGCTTCGGGTCGCGCCAGGCGACGAGCAGTGGATGGTCGTCCGGCGGCGGTTCGGTTTCGAGCACGTCGAGCGCGGCTCCGGCCAAGTGGCCGGAGGTGACGGCGTCAAGGACCGCCAGCACGTCCGCGACGCCGCCGCGGGCCGTGTTCACGACGTGCGAACCGCGCCGCATCTGCGCGAGCGTGTCCCGGTTGATCAGGTGGCGCGTCTCCGGCGTCAACGGGCAGTGCAGGCTGACGACGAAGGACCGCCCCAGGAGCTCGTCGAGCGCCTCCGCGCGGCGGACGCCGATCGCCTTGTCGCGGCCGTCCGCCACGTAGGGATCGTAAAAAACGACGTCCATGCCGAGGGCCTTCGCCCGCAGGGCCGTCGCGGTGCCGATGCGGCCGAGGCCGATGACGCCGAAGGTCCGGCCGCGCAACCGATAGAGCGGGCGGCCCTCCGTAAACGCCCACGGCTCACCGCGGCGAATGCGACTCGTCGTGACATGGACGCCGCGGGTGAGGGCCAGCGTCAGTGCGATCGCCGAATCGGCAACTTCCTCCGTCCCGTAGTCGGGGACGTTGACGACCGGGATGCCTTGGCGACGCGCGAAGGCGATGTCTACGTTGTCGTAGCCGACGCCGCAGCGGACGATCACCTTGCACGATTTCATGCGCGCGATCGTCCGCTCGGTCAGCGGCAAGGGGTGGTAGAACATGAACGCATCGGCATCGTCGACATGCCCCCAAAGGGCGTCCTCGGTGACCGAATCGATCGCAACGACGTCGGCAATTTCCCCCAACACTTGCCGTTCGTGATCGAGCGACTCGACGATCGTATCCGACACGACGACCTTTGCCATTGGCGCCATCACGCCCCTCGTGTTTGTTCTTCTGTAGCTGGCCTCTGTGACGCCGGCCTGACAGAGGCCGGCTACAGTTCGATACGATACCGGCATGGACAAGAACCGCAAGCCGCCGGCCGAACCGACTGTGACCTTCTGGGGCGCGGCGCAAACCGTCACCGGCTCGATGCACCGGCTCGACGCCGCCGGCCGGACGCTCTTGCTCGATTGTGGGCTGTTCCAGGGCCGCCGGGCCGAGAGCCGGGCGCGGAATAGCGATTTCTTTTTCCGCGCCAAGGACGTCGACGCCGTCCTGCTCAGCCACGCCCACATCGATCATTGCGGCAACCTGCCCAATCTCGTTCGCCAGGGCTTCGACGGGCCGATTTACTGCACGCCGGCGACGCGCGCTCTCGCCGACGTGATGCTCGCCGACGCCGCCAAGATTCAGGAAGAGGACGCCGCTTATCTGAACCGCCACCGGGAGAAAGGCGAGCCACCGGTCGAGCCGCTCTATACGGCTCGGGACGTCTACCGCACGCTGCTCAAATTGCGGCCCGTGCTGTATGACACGCCGCGGGAGATCGCGCCGGGGATCGAAGCAACTTTCGTCGAGGCGGGCCACCTGCTCGGCTCGGCGATGATCGGGGTGCGGATCGCCGGGCCCAACGGCGAGCGACGTCTGACGTTCACAGGCGACATCGGCCGGCGGGAGCAGCCGATCCTGCGCGACCCGGCCCCGGTTCCAGCCGCCGACCTGGTGATTTCGGAGAGCACCTACGGCGGCCACACGCACGAGCCGGTCGAGGAGTCGGCCGAACGGCTCGGCGAGGTCGTCCGAACGACCGCCGATCGCGGCGGCAAATTGATCATCCCGGCGTTCGCGGTCGTCCGGACGCAGACGATCGTCTACTTTCTCTACCAGCTCATCCGTGCCGGCAAATTGCCCGAAATCCCCGTCTACGTGGACAGCCCGATGGCCGCGAAGGCGACCGAAGTGTTTCAGGCGCATCCGGAGTGCTTTGACGCCGACACGCTGCACCTGCTGAAGGACCACCCCGAAGTCTTCGGCGCGGGCCGCGTGCGTTACATCGAAAAAGTGCACGACAGCATCGCGCTGAACAAGCATGTGGGGCCGTGCGTGATCATCTCGGCCAGCGGCATGTGCGAGGCCGGACGCGTGCTGCACCATCTCAAGCACCATGTCGAGGACCCGCGGAGCACGATTCTGATCGCCGGCTATCAGGCCGAACACACGCTCGGCCGCCGACTCGTCGAGCGCCGGCCGGAGGTGCGGATTCTTGGGCGGCTCTTCCAAGTGAAAGCCGAGATTGTCGTGCTCAACGGCCTATCCAGCCATGCCGACCATGGCGAACTTTTGCAGAGTCTGTCGCCGCTCGTTGGAATCGCGCAGAAGGTGCGACTGGTCCACGGCGAGCCGGCGCGGGCGACGGCGCTCGCCGACGGACTCCGCGGGGTGGGGTTTGCCGACGTGGCCATTCCCCAGCGGGGCGAATTCGTTCTGGTTTAGACCGTCTCGCGTTAGTTGTTTTCGGGCCTGGAGTTAAGCTCGAAGAGTCGTTTGTTCCGGCCGATATGCACCCACCCCACACCCGGAACCATCTGACTTCTCCGGAAGCAATCGTGGTGTTGCCGTAAGTTATTGGATCATCGAGGTTTGTTGCGTCCGAACGGTGCCGGAACCAATCTGCCGTCAGACGGATTCAATCATTGCGCCACAGATTGCCAGCAAGTCCTTGTACCACGATTCCGCCCGACCGGTGCGACCCGGCAGTGCCACTGTTCCCCAGATCAGCGTCAATGTCCGCCGCGTGTTTGCGTCCGTCTTGGTCCGCTGGGCGTCCTTGACGGCGTTGGCGCAAGGCCCGTCCGCGTCGAACAAGCAGAGCAGGCCTTCTAAGTCGATCGATTGGCCGGAAGCGTTGAAGACGTACGACGAACTGGACGGCGCCAAACCGACGCGCAGTGGCAGTCGGGCCTTGTCTAAATCGATGACACTGATCGGCAAACCGCTGTGCAACGAGACGGCGTTGCAGATGTCGACGGCGGGATTGATCGGTTGTAGCGCCCCGGTCTGGGCCGCTTGCTGGAGGTACTCCGAAGCGGGTTTGCTCCGGCCGGCGGGTTTGAAGCCGCCGTGCCGCAGCAGCGCGCGCACGGCGGTCCGAACCTCGTCGGCCGGCGTTAACGGCGGCGCGGCCTTCAGGTCAAAGAGCGCGACGACCTCCGCAGGCGTCGTCAACTCTCCAAGGCGGCCCGGGAATCTGGTGACAAACGCCCCGAGGTCCAGCAATGGGTGCGGATCGACCGTAAGCATCCACGCATCTTACATTTTCGGAGGTCCTGAGGGCGGCGTGCGCATATCAAGTGTGCGGTAGGATAACT
>DATJGQ010001163.1:0-3982 GCA_035494815.1 Gemmataceae bacterium | reverse complement strand
CGGAGTTCGCGGCGTTCCGCGGCCGGCGGGCTTGGTTCGTCATCGACATCGAAGGCGGCGAGCTGGCGGTCCTCGAAGCACTGCCCACGTCTGAGCTCGCCGAATTCGACTTTCTGATCGAATGCCACGATTGCTTTCAGGCCGGCACGAGCGACCGTTTGTCCCGGCGACTCTCGGAGACGCACGTGGTCCGCGTCATCAAACAATCAAACTCGGCCGTGACGCTGCCGCCGCTCTTTGACAACCTCGGCCACCTCGACCAACTCCTCGCCATCTGGGAATGGCGATCGGGCCCGACGCCGTGGCTGATCGCAGCGTCGCGGCAACGGCCGGACAGCCCCTACATGCAAGGAGTCAGGAGTCAGGAGTCAGGAGTCAGTAAGATGAGTCCCTGATCCTTGATCCCTGATTCCTGGTCCCTGACTCCTGACTCCTGACTCCTGACTCCGGAGGACCCGGCGATGCCCGCACCCGCGACCCGGCTCACCGACCGCCCCGCGTGGAAAGCGCTGTCCGCCCATTACAACGAGATCAAGGGCCGGCACCTGCGGCAACTGTTCGCCGACGATCCGAAGCGCGGCGAGCGACTGACTGCCGAGGCCGTCGGCATCTTCCTCGATTTTTCCAAGCACCGCATTACCGACGAAACGCTGCGACTGCTCGTCAGCCTCGCCGACGAGTGTGGGTTGCGCGACCGCACCGCCGCGATGTTCCGCGGGGACAAGATCAACATCACCGAGAACCGGGCGGTCCTGCACGTCGCGCTGCGGGCGCCCAAGCACGCGACGATCATGGTCGACGGCGAGAACGTCGTCCCGCTCGTCCACGCCGTCCTCGACAAGATGTCCGACTTCGCCGACCGCGTCCGTACCGGCGCGTGGAAGGGGCACACGGGCAAACGCATTCGCGCCGTCGTCAACATCGGCATCGGCGGCTCGGACCTCGGCCCGGTGATGGCCTACGAGGCGCTCAAGCACTACAGCGACCGCTCGATCACGTTCCGGTTCGTCTCCAACGTGGACGGCACCGACTTCGCCGAGTGCACCCGCGACCTCGACCCGGCCGAGACGCTCTTCATCGTCTGCTCGAAGACGTTTACGACGCTCGAGACGATGACAAACGCCAACACCGCCCGCGAGTGGTGCCTCAAGGCGCTCAAGGACGAGAAGGCGGTCGCGAAACACTTCGTCGCCGTCTCGACCAACGCCGCCGAGGTCACCCGGTTCGGCATCGACACGGCCAACATGTTCGGCTTCTGGGACTGGGTCGGCGGCCGGTACTCGATGGACTCGGCGATCGGCCTGTCGAACATGATCGCGATCGGCCCGGCCGGCTTCCGCGACATGCTCGCCGGCTTCCACGCCATGGACGAGCACTTCCGCACGACGCCGTTCGAGAAGAACTTGCCGGCTCTCATGGGCCTCTTAACCCTCTGGTACACCGATTTCTTCAACGCCCAGACCGTCGCCGTGCTGCCGTACGACCAGTACTTGAAGCGGTTCCCCGCGTATCTGCAGCAATTAACGATGGAAAGTAACGGCAAGCGCGTCACCCTTGCGGGCGTCGAAGTGAACTACGAGACGAGCCCGGTTTTCTGGGGTGAGCCGGGCACCAACGGGCAGCACTCCTTTTACCAACTGATCCACCAGGGGACGAAGCTGATCCCCTGCGACTTCATCGCGTTCGCTAAGAGCCTAAACCCGCTCGGTCGGCACCATGATCTCTTGATGGCGAACGTGTTCGCGCAGGCGGAGGCGCTCGCGTTCGGCAAGACGGCCGAGGAGGTGAAGGCCGAGCGGGCCGCCGACTGGCTCGTGCCGCACCGCACCTTCCCCGGCAACCGGCCGTCGAACGTGATGCTCCTGGAGAAGCTGACGCCGTACGCGCTGGGGACGCTGGTTGCCCTGTACGAGCACAGCACCTTCACGCAGGGGGTGATCTGGGATCTGGATTCGTTCGACCAGTGGGGCGTCGAGCTGGGCAAGGTGCTCGCCCAGCGGATCGTGCCGGAATTGGAGGCGAAGGACGAGCCGCCGCTCAAGCACGACGGCTCGACCAACGCCCTGATCCGGCGCTACCGCAAAATGAAGAGCGGTTAATCGGGCGGGGTTTTGCCGGCGAAAGTAACGTGCACGGACGACCCCGGCCGCGGTAGATCGCCCTTTTCCGGCGGCTCGATCGTCACGTACACGCTGATCATGCCCCCGTTGACAACCGGATCGATCCGCCCCACTGCGCCCTGATACGTCTCGCCAAGGCCTTCCAATTTGATTTGGCACCGGCGACCAACGGCGATCTGGTTCACGTCCGGGGGCGCAAGGCCGACCACCGCCATCACGCGACGGAGGTCGGCCACTACGCCGAGCGATTGGCCGACCGCGACGTGTTCCCCGACTCGCACGCGCCACTCGAGTACGGTGCCGTCCATCGGCGCAACGATTCTAGTACCTTCGACCGCGAGCTGAGCCAACCTCAAGTCGGCCTCTGCGACCCTGAAGTCCATTTCCGAAGTCCTGAAGTCTGTCGCTGCGACCCCCTGGGTTTTTTGCAGTTGTACCCTAATCTGGTAGAGTTCTTGAGCACTCTTGAGCTTTGCCTGCGCCCGTTCCAATTCCAGCTTCGCTCGCTCCGCGTCCAGTTCGACCAGCAGGTCACTCTTCTTGACCGTCGCGCCGACCTCGACATGGATATTCGCAACCCGCCCGGCGACGGCCGGCGATAGTATCATCGAACGGACGACTTGCACGGTGCCTGGAATCGTGAAGCCGCCGTCGGGTTTCGGCGGAAGAGGCTTTGGCGCCGGCGGCTCGCCCGACGGTGTCGCCGCCTTCACCACCGGAGTGGGCAGTCGCTCCACTTTGGGCGCGCTACCGCGATTCCTGTCTTGCGGGTCGCCCTGAGCCCATGTCGGCAGCCAGAGCAGGCCGACCGCCCCGGCGAGTAGCACCATCCGCGGCAGGGCCGTCGCCGCCGCGCCTGTCGTCGTCCCGTTTACGATCATGGCTAGTCTCCTCTTCAAAGTGCGGACGTGTCCGACCCCGGTCGCGCCGGTGGGCAGCGGCGGACGACGCCCGGAGAGGTAAGTCACCGTCGACAGTAACGCCGTGGCATATGCCTGACCCGACTCCGGCAGCGCCCACGCCACCCACGCGTCGCAGCACTGTTCCTCGGCCGCCTCGATCTCGCGGCGGGCCCACCACACCGCCGGGTGCCACCAGTAGAGCCCGCCGACCAGCAGTTCCAACCGTCGTACCCACGGGTCGCCGCGAAGCAGGTGGGCCAGTTCGTGGGCGAGGATCGCGTCTTGTTGTTCGACGGTGAGTTCGTCCAAGAGATCGGCGGGCAGGAGCAGCCGCGCGGTCCGAAGCGGCGCCCAGAGCATCGGCGAGATGCGGGCGGCGGGGACGAGCCAGACGTCCGGAACGCGGCGCAATCCGAACCGCTCGGCGAGCCGCGCGACGCGCTCGCGGAGTTCGGGGTCCGGCCCACCGCGGCGTAAGAGCCACCGGAACTGGACGATTCGCGAGAGTGCAAGTCCCCACCAGACGGCGGCGCCACCGAGCCAGACGATGGCGACCGGGTCGCGCCATGAAACCGGCGATGGCGCCCCCGGTGATGCGTGAGCCGGTACTACGTGCGGCGGGAGAGGCTGCGTTGTGTCGGCCGCCGGCACGTCCGCCGGAAGTGCGGCGACCGTCGGCGGCGGCTCGCCCGCCGGGGTTGTCCACGGCAGGTAGATGCGCACGAGCGACGGCGTCAGCAGTTTCAGCAGCACCAACACCCATAAGGCGTGCACGACAGCGGGCCGGCGGCGAAAACACCAGCCGAGCAACACCACCGCCGGCACAAGGACCGCTGCCTGAACCGCGTTACTCAACCCGATCTCGAGTAGAGCGTTCACGAGGTCGTCCCCTGCGAGCGGCGGGGTTTATCCCCGCCGGGTACGCGGCCGCGCCGACGACGGCGGGGATGAACCCCGCCG
>DATJGQ010001162.1:0-8229 GCA_035494815.1 Gemmataceae bacterium | reverse complement strand
ATGAACCCCGCCGCTCGCTAAACCTCCTGCAATTCGCTACTACCCGCTACGGCTGCAGCCCCAGCGTACGGCGGTAGTCAGCGCGGGCCTTGGCGGGGTCTCCGTCGAGTTCCTTCCACTTTTTCGCCACTTCGGCGACGGCGGCGGCCGCATCGCCTTTCGTCGTAATCGCCTGACGCACGGCGTCGATCAGGACCTTCCGATGCGCGGCGGCGGTCGGGGTCCGCAGCACGTAAGCCGGATTGACGATCCGCGGGTCGGCCGATTCGCGCAACACTTCGATGAGCTTGTGCGTCTGGTCCTGGTTGAGCCCGTAGTTCGACCAGCCGAGCAGTCCCCGGTCCTCGACATGCGACCGGCGGTACGGGCCGCTGCCGTATGCCGGGATGCTGACCACTTCCAGGCTGACCGACTCGCCGCTGAGAGTACTCAACAGGTCGATGGCGGCAGCAGAGTTGGGACTCGACTTCGCGACCGCTCCGACCCAGGTACTCGTGCCGATGTACGGAACGGCATTCACCGCGCCGCCGACCTCCCGGCCCGGTACAGCGAAGACGCCCCAATTCGCGGCCGGCACGTTTCCGTGAACCGCGGTCAATTCGCCGAGCGTCACGATCGCGAACACCGCATCGGCGGTGGCGGCCACATTGCGCTCGGCGGTTCGCGAGCGGTAGGCCTCCAGCCGCTGCAGCAGCCGCAGGGCGTCGACGAAGCCGGGCTCGGCGATTCGCGGCAAACCGGTCGCCGCGTCGTACTGAAAGGAAAGCGCCGCGCTCGCCCGAGCGTCGTCGGTGCGGACATGGCGGAACTCGTCCTCACGGACGCCGCGGACGACGTACGGCGCCGCCACCGCGTAAAAGAGCCGGTCCAATCCCAACTCGTCGCCGGGCAGCGGCGGCAAACTCGGCTTGCCCCGGTGCTCGGTCAGGAACGCCGCCTGTTCGGCCAGCTCGTCCCACGTCATCGGCGGCCGCAGCGGTCGCTGCGATTTCGCCTGATACGCCTGCTGAACCTTCCCGTCCCCAAATAGATCGGCGCGATACAGGCCCAGCAACGAGTCACCGATCAGGGGGACCGCAAAGACCTTGTTATCCCACCGCAGTAGATGCAGCTGGTAGGGCGCCAGAAGATTCAGCCAGTCCTTGTCCTTGTCGTCGAGTGTCAGCAGTTTGCCGGCGGCGGCCGATTGCGGCATGTCCACCGCCCGCAACACGACGACGTCCGACGTTGTGTCGGAAGTGGCGGGCACGCAGCGAAGGGTCGCCCCGCTCTGTCTGGCCCACGCGGCGCCGGCCCGATCGAACAACTGTCGCGGCGGCCCGTCGGGACAGGCAACCGTCAGCGTGACGTTCGCCCACCGCAAGGTCGGCCCGGCGGGCGCCGTGGGCTTGTTCCGCTGGCAGCCCGCAACTCCTAACAGGGCGACGGCGATCGCTATCACGGCGGAAGCGATCTTGACCCCGGGCCCTCCTCCTCTCCAGCGGCCATTTCTGCCAGGACAGTCACATTGCATCGGGGGGCTTCCAAGGGCTAGAATTATCTAGCGGATACGGCCGACAGAGTCTATTCTAGCGGCGGCTTGACAGCCCAGCGACTGTCGCCGGACTGTCCGGTCCGTGTCTGTTGCGAACCTCCGCCTCATCCCGCCGGAATCCCCGGTCGTCACGCGTGCACGGCGACCGGCCCTCGGCTCCGGTCGGGCGGCGGCGCGTCCGACGTTTGCGTGTGACCGAGGGAATGGCTTCTGCGACCACTCTGTCCGGGGTCGTCATATGAAATTGAGTCTGGTGGTTGCGTCCGGGGTCCACGAAGGCAAAGCGATCCCGATCACCACGCCCCAGTTCGTCATCGGCCGCGACGAGCAGTGTCAACTCCGCCCGGCCAGCCCGGCGATCAGTAAGCGGCATTGCGCCCTCATGGTCCGCGGCGGGCAGGTGTTTGTCCGCGACTTCGGGAGCACCAACGGCACCTTCGTCAACGGCCAGCTGGTCGAGGGCGAGGTGGAACTTTTCGATCGGGACTTACTAAAGGTCGGGCCGCTCGAGTTTCGGGTCGGCATGGAGGTCTCGACGGTGATGTCAAAGCCGGCGGCGGCGAAATCCGCGGCCGCCGCGAAAGTCGCGGCCACACCGGCCAAGTCCCCCGCCCCCGCCGCGAAACCGGCGGCGCCCGAGGACGACGATGTGGTGGCGATCGGCGGGCCGGCCGAGCCGACCAGCGGCCCGCCGTCCGACAAGATCGCCGAACTGCTGCTCGGCGGCGACGACGGTGCCGGGGCCGCCAAAACGGCCAACACGCTCGGCAACGAGGCCATCCCCGACGGCAGTACGATCATGGAACTGCCGGCCGCCGAGAAGACCGGCCAGCAGGCCAAACCCAAGGCCGTCGTCGGCACCGGCAACACGTCGGAGGCGGCCGCCGAGATCCTCAAAAAGTATCACCGGCGACCGCGAAACTAGTGTCGACCTCGTCCCGCGCCGACATCTCCTTGCCCCAATTGCGTCGGCGGCTCCTCGCGTGGTTCGACCGCCACCGCCGCGACCTACCATGGCGGCGCGACCGCGACCCGTATCACATCTGGGTCAGCGAGGTCATGCTGCAGCAGACCACGGTCGCCGCCGTCGCTCCCTATTTCGAACGCTTCCTCGCCACATTCCCGACGCTGGAACGACTCGCCGCCGCCGACGAGCAAGACGTACTCAAAGCCTGGGAAGGGCTCGGCTATTACCGCCGGGCGCGGCATCTGCACCGGGCGGCCCGAACCCTTGTCGCTGAGCACCGCGGCGAATTGCCGGACGACCCGGAGGTGTGGCGGGATTTACCCGGCGTGGGTCGGTACATTCTCGGCGCGGTACTGTCTCAGGCGTTCGGCCGCCGGATGCCGATCGTCGAGGCGAACTCGGCGCGAGTCCTGTGCCGGCTCCTCGGACAGGACGGAGAAATCGGCAGTCCCGCGGTGCGCCGCTGGCTCTGGGAACAGGCGGAGCGAGTGTTGCCGATGCGCCGCGTCGGCGACTTCAACCAGGCGCTGATGGAGGTGGGCGCGCTCGTCTGCACCTCGACCAACCCCGACTGCCATGCGTGTCCCCTGCGTCGCGATTGCGCCGCCCGGCGAGACGGGTTGCAGGCCGTGATCCCGCGGAAGACCGCCGCTCCGAAGCCCACGGAAGTGCGCGAGGTCGCGATCGTCGTGCGTCGCGGCTCGCGCGTCCTGCTCGCGCGGCGGCCGGGGGACGCCGGTCGCTGGCAGAACATGTGGGAGTTCCCGCGCGGCGAGCTGCAACCCGGTGAAACGTATGAAGCCGCCGCGGTTCGCTTGCTCCCGCGGCTGACGGGCATCGACTGCGAATTGGAGACGGAACTGGCGACCATCCGTCACGGCGTCACGCGGTTCCGCATCACTCTCGTCGCGTTGGAGGCCGACTATCGCGGCGGGCGGTTTCGCTCGCCGTTCTACACCCGCGGCGTCTGGGTCCGGCCCGAGGCGTTAGCCGAATATCCGGTCAGCATGCCGCAGCGGCGATTGGCGAGCGTGGTCGCAGCCAAGACGCGGCAGCGGCGATCGTTCTAGATTTAGGCGGCAAGCGTGTCATGCCGCGGCGCGACTCGCCAAACGGTGCCATGCCCACGGCTTTGCGTGGGCATGGAGGCGCTCTCATGCCCACGCAAAGCCGTGGGCATGGCACCCGGCGGCCGTAGTCGCTGTCACAACCCTGCAGCTGCGATTCTTCTACAATGAGCATTTGAGCATCGGAGAAGATCGCATGCGTCGTTCGTTGCCGGCCGCAGCAATAGTAGTGTTGAGCCTCGCGGGCTGCGGCAGTCCGCCCGCCGGCCCGGCCGTCGGCCAGGTCGCGCCGGACTTCACCGGCAAGACGCTCGACGGTGCGCCGTTCCATCTGGCCGAACTGCGCGGCCAAGTCATCGTCCTCGACTTCTGGGCGACCTGGTGCCCGCCGTGTCGGGCAATGATCCCGCACGAGCGGGAAATGGTTCGACGCCTCGCCGGCAAGCCCTTCGCGCTGGTGAGCGTCAGTGCCGACAGCGACGAAGCGGCGCTCCGCGATTTCGTCCGCGACGAGCGGATGAATTGGACCCACCTGCTCGACGGACCGGACGGCCCGATCATCCGGAGCTACGACGTGGAATACTTCCCCAGCGTCTACGTGCTCGACGCCAACGGCGTCATTCGCTATCGGGACGTCCGCGACAAGGAACTCGAGCGGGCGGTCGAAAAGCTGCTGGCGGAAGTCGGTCGGTGACCGTTCAGGACCGGCGGATGGCTTCGGCTTCCATCCGCCGCGCGTCCGCTTCGGCGTAACGCTTGCGGACGACCGGGAATAAGACCGACATCAAAAACAGTGTCAGTCCGCCCGCAAGCGTCGGCCCGTACCAGATGCCGTACGGCTGACCGACAGTGAGCGCGTACAGCCCGAACGCCAGCGAAACGGCCCCGAGAACCATGAACACGACCCACGCCCCGTAGACGAATCCGCGGGCGCGCCCTCGCGGCGCCAGCCAGCCGACCAGACCGCCCCAGCAGCCCATCAAAGTCCCGCCGACGCCGCCGCCGATCGCGCCGAAAAAAGCGCCGAACATGTTCTCGTCGAACCACGGTTGCGACATGTCATCTCTCCCGTTGTTCCAATAGTTGACGATGCAGCTTGAGAATCCCCCGCGCCGCGCCGGCGGCGACCTCGCCCCGGGCGACGTAGTCGGCCAGCAGGTCCGCCATCGGGTCCGGCTTTCGGCCGGCGAGCAGCGCTCGCAGTCGTTGCAACAGCTTGTCGAGGCGGGCACGGATGGTCGGATAGCTCACGCCGTAACCCTGCGCCAACTCCTTGAGCGACCCGGACGCGAGCAGGAACCGGAGAACGAATTCGCGATCGTCGTCGCCCAATCGCTCCAAAGGGTTGCTCGCATCCGACTGACTTGTTGTGCCCATCCAGCCTCCATAAGGCTCTTCGTTCCGATCCTATCCGCATTTTAATAAAATTCAAGTCGGTTAAATAAAACTAAAGTCGGTCGGTACACCACCGACACCGGCGCGTAGAATGGATGTCGTCAGCATTGGGAGTCGCACCGCATGAGGAGCTTCCGTTGAGTCACGCGACGCGCACCGAAACGACCGAGCCTCGCCGCGCGGCGGCGTCCCGGAACGGCAACCGCGTGGACCAGCCGCGGATCGAGGCTGCGGTCCGCGAGATTCTGGCGGCCGTCGGCGAAGACCCCGGCCGTGAAGGTCTACAAGATACTCCGGCCCGAGTCGCGCGGATGTACGCGGAGATGTTCGCCGGTCTGCACCAGGACCCGCGGACTCATCTGCGCCGCCTCTTCACGCAGAAGTACGACGAGATGGTTCTCGTCAAGGACATTCATTTCGAGTCGATGTGCGAACACCATCTCTTGCCGTTCATCGGTAAGGCGCACGTCGCGTACCTGCCGCAGGGCAAGGTCGTCGGGCTGAGCAAGATCGGACGGGTGATCGAAGTGCTGGCCCACCGGCCGCAGGTGCAGGAAAAGATGACCGAGGACATCGCCGACCTGCTCATGGGCGAACTGGACGCCCGCGGGGTGGGCGTGATTCTCGAAGCAATGCACACGTGCATGTCGATCCGCGGCGTCCGCAAGACCGACAGCGTGACGACGACCAGCGCGATGCGCGGCACCTTCCGCACGAACGCCTCCACCCGGTCGGAGTTGTTGGCACTCGTCTACGGCGGTCGCTGAGCGATGCTGGCGACGTTTTGTGTCCGACTCGCGCTCGGGCTGCTGGCGAGCTTATTGTTTCTTTCGCCGAAGCAACTTCATCCGCGGTTCTTCCGCACGCACTGTCTAACGGCCCTTGCACTTCTGGCGGGCGCCACCTTCGCGGGTTGGAAGGAAGCCCCTTTGTGGGAACGGACGGCCCTCGCCGTCGCAGCCGTATTGGCGCTACTCGCGGCGCTGAGTTGGACACTCGATCCCGCGCCGGGCGGTCGGGCGCTTGTCATCGTCACCGCGCTGACGGCCGCGTTCTCTCTTTGGCGGCCGGGCGACTGGCGGGCTCCCGCATACTTCGTGGCGGATCTGACGTCGGCAGCGTTCCTCGGCGCGAGTCTGACGGCGATGTTGATCGGCCACTCCTACCTGATCTCCCCGGGCATGGCCTTGACGCCATTGATGCGGTTGCTGGCGGCGCTGTTCGTGACGGTGTTACTGCGGGCGATCGTTTCGGGGGCGGGACTCTGGTGCTGGACCGTTGAAGTCGGGTCGGTTAACCTGAACGATGAAGTGGTCCTATGGCTACCGGTCCGTTGGCTCGCCGGCATCATCGCGCCGCTCGGCTTCGGGTGGATGGCCTACGCGTCGGCCAGGATTCGCTCCACGCAATCGGCGACCGGGATTCTCTACGTGGTGGTCGTGTGCGGATTTCTGGGCGAATTGATGAGCCTGCTACTGACCCGACAAACCGGCTGGCCGCTCTGACTTACGGCTGAAAGAACGCCGCCCTTCGCATACAATTCACATATCGTGAACGTCCGCTTCACCTGTCCGACTTGCGAACGCCCCGGCCGCCTCGATCTACCCGGGCCGACCACTTGGCAATGCCCCGATTGCGGCGCCGCGGTCGACCTGCACCTGGACGCCCTCGCCGCGGACGGTTCGCTCACTCGCTGCGCCTGTTGCGGGAACGGTCAGCTGTACCGCATGAAGGATTTTCCGCAGTGGCTCGGGATGGCGATCCTGACTCTCGCGTGCGGGTCGTTCTTCGTCCTGGCGGTGGTGTTCTACCAGTACAACCTGGCGTGGGCCATTCTGGTGGGGTCGGCGGCGATCGACGGGTTGATTTATCAGATCGTCGGCGACGTCGTCGTCTGCTATCGATGCGGCGCCCGTCACCGCGGCGTGCCCAGCCGGGCGTTCGACCCGCACGAACTCACGATCGCGGAGAAGTACCGGCAGGAGCGGATTCGCAAGGAACAGTTGCAGAAGAAGTAAGCCCGTGGACTCGGCCCGGCGCGACCGTCTCGGCGACGACTTGCGCGGCGTTCTCGAAGGAGAACTGCTGCTCGACGAGTTGACCTGCGCGCTGTACGCCACGGACGCGAGTTTGTTTCGCGTGGTCCCCGCCGCGGTGGTCCGGCCGCGACATGAGCCGGACGTCCGGGCCGTCGTTCGCTACGCCGCCGAACATCAGATCCCTCTCACGGCCCGGGGCGCCGGCACGGGCACCGCCGGCGCGTGCCTCGGTCCGGGAATCGTCCTCGACTTCAGCCGGTTCATGCACGACGTCGTCGAGGTCGGCCCCGACCATGTTCGCGTTCAACCGGGCGTGCCGTGGGAGCGACTGGCGGCGCGATTAGAGCGGGACGGCCGGCGGGTCGTCGCCGAGCCCGCGAGCGCGGTCACGTCGACGCTCGGCGGCATGGCCGCCGCCAACTCCTCCGGCCCGCGGATGGCGCTTCACGGAAGTACGAGCGATCACCTCCTCGCCTGCCGCGTCGTCCTCGACAACGGCGACGCCGTGGACCTCGGCCGGCTGGCGCGGCAATCGGTCGATGACGTCCCCGAACGGCTCCGTGCTATACACCGCGCGTCGATCGGCCTGCTCGAACGACACGCCGAAGCGATCGCGGCCGAACGGTCGCGCGTGGCGTTCGATCGATGCGGCTATCGTCTGCACGGCGCACTCGGCGAGGGCTCGCTCGATTACACGCGGCTGCTGGCCGGGTCGGAGGGGACGCTGGGCCTGCTTACGGAGTTGACGCTGCGGACCGCGCCGCTCGCCGGGGGCCGCGGCGCGGTGCTGTTCGGTTGTCCCGATTTGGACACGGCCTTGCGCGCGGCCCGGCTCGCGGTGGACCGGCGGCCGTCGGCGAACGAGCTGCTCGACGGCCGACTGCTCTCGCTCATTCGCGGTCGTGACGCGGAGCACGCGCGCATGATTCCGGCTCAAGCGGGGGCAGCCCTGTTAGTCGAATTCGAAGCCGAGTCGCCCGCCGAAGCGCGCCGCCAGACGCTCGATTTCATCGACGAACTCGTCCGCAGTCGGTTGCCGGCGCTGCTCGCGGTCCCCGCATTCGTGCCCGCGGACGTCGCCCGACTTTGGGCGGTCGTCGAGGCGGCGCTGCCGAGTCTGTCGGCGTTGCGCGGCGGCCCACAGGCCGTGCCGGTGATCGAAGACGTGGCCGTTCCCGTCGATCGCGTCTCCGATTATCTGGCGCGGTTGCAGGGATTGCTCCGACG
>DATJGQ010001161.1:0-4698 GCA_035494815.1 Gemmataceae bacterium | reverse complement strand
CTTCGCCCGGCTTCTGCAACATCTCCGCCACCGTGCCCTGGCAGAAGTTCAGCCAGTGGTACGGGCTGGCCTTGATGGCGACGAAGCGCTTGAGCCCCTCGACGCTGCCCAGCACGGTCTGCACGCCGCGGTAGCCCTTGTCGGCGGGCATGCCAGGGTCGTGCGGGTGGCAGGCCAGCCGGACCTTGCACTCCTCCGCCACCGGCACGACCCGCTTCAGGAAATAGGTGATCCGCTCCCAGTACTCTTCGGCACTGACGCGGCCGGCCTCGGTCAGCGAGTCCTGCCGGGCCCGGTCGTAGACGAAAGTGCTGTAATTGGCCCCGCCGCGGCCCTTACTTGGCTCGGTGCGGACGACGCCGAGGATGCTCATGTTGTACTTCAGCGCCGGGATGCCCGCCTTGGCGGCGTTGCGGATCATCTGGCAGATGGCGTCGATCTCGCGGTCCCGCTCCGGACTTTTGCCGAGCAGGATGTTCGGGTTCTCCGCCCGGCCGATCGGCGTCGAACTGAGCGGAAGCGGCAGCATGTCCAGCTTGATGCCGAAGGACTCGACCCGCTCGCGCAGCTTGACCAGACTTTCGACCGACCAGCGCTCGTCCAATTTCGGCGACGGCAGGCTGGCGCAGATGTTGTTGACGCCGAACGCGGCGAGCAGGCTGAGGATTTCGTCGGTCGAGCCGTGCTGCGTGCCGACTTTCATGCGGATCTTCCCGGGACCGGCCTCAGTGAGGCCAGCTACAGAAGCGCCGGCGGACTTGCCGGCGGCTTGAGCGCCCGCGGCCACGCCGAGTCCGGCCAGATGCATGAAACGTCGGCGATGCATGGCGCCCCCCTACTGATGCCAGTCGCCCGGGAAGAAGCCCTTGTACCGCTGGTTGTGCCAGACCGGCGATGACGGCTGACCATCCTGGCCGAGCGCATCCACGGCCACGACCCAATAACGGGTCACAGTCTTGCCGCCTTTGTGTGTGAACGTCGTCGCCTTGATCGGCTCGTCCGTCAACCGCACGATGTTCCAGGTCCCTTCGAGCTTGTAGATGTGGTAGCCGACGACGCCGCGTTCCGGACTCGCCTCCCAACGCAGCTCCGCGGTTCCGTCCGACGCCTCGCGATTCATGACGTGGGCCGGCTCCGACGGAATGGTCAACGCGTACGGCGACGGCCCGCTCTCGCAACCGAGCTTGTTGACGGCGCGGACGATGTAGGCGTAGACGGCGTACTTGTAATCGCCCGCCTCCGGGCCCTTGTCCGCGAGTTTGACTCGGTCCGTAAAGCTCATCGCCGTCAGCAACTGGTCATTGAGTTTCTGGATCCGTGCGATGTCGCGGACTTCGACCGGCTGCGGCTCGGCGTACTCGGGGTCGTTATCCTTCCACGCGGCCGGCGTGCCCTTCTTGACCGTCCGTACGCTGACGACGCCGCGATAGACGTTGTAACCGATCACGTCGGGAGCCGGGTGCTTGTTCCAAGCGACTTCGACTGTGTCCGGCCCGAGGACCGAGACGATCGGCTTGATCAGTACTTGCGGCCGAGTGTGGACAAGGGAGCTGTCGCGGCTTTCATAGCCGTCAGCGCCGACAGCACGCACCGTATAGACGTAATTGGCACCGGCGGTCAGGCCCTGATTCGTGTACGTGGTCCGAGTCACCGGCGCGACCGGCACGAAGTGTGTCTTCCAGGGCTCCTCGGCGGGCGCACGGTAGACGTGATACTCCACCGCCGGAGGCCTGGTCGCCGTCCAGGTCAGCACGGCCTTGCCCGCGTCCGTGGCCAGTCGCACGTCCGTCGGCGGCGCCGCGCGCCGATCCGGCGGCGGCTCGCGATAGCGATAGGTCCAGATCTCCGGGGCCTTGCCGCGGCCCTCTTTGCTCGACGTCTCGAGAATGAACAGGTTCAGATCAGCAACATACGAAAGGTTCCGCGACCGGCTCATGCTCGGTTCGGGTTCAACCGCCGGATTCATCTTCGTCCACTGCCGTTTCGCAGCGTCAAAGACCCAGCTCTGATGCTCCCCGGTATTGGTGTCCCAGACCAGACACAGGCACACATCGTTGCGCGAGTCGTACGCCAGCCGCGGAATGGTCGAATAAGTCCCCAGCTTCTTGCCCGGCGGGTGCGGCGATAAGTTGTGCCCTTCCCAGCGGGCCGACGAGTACCGGTAGGTCCAAGTCCTTTCGTCGTTGTCATACTGACTGCCGAACAGGACGAGGGAGTCGTTCTTCGTGTCGTAGCACAAACCCATCCCGTCGCGCGGCGACGGGCGATTGGCAGCGTCCAAGCGATAGAGCGCGTTGTTGTAGGCGTCGTAGGCGAACAGATTGTTCATGCCGCCGGAGTTGCCTTGGCCGCCGAACGAGAGGGCCAGTTCGTGTTTCGCGTCGTAGGTGGCGCCGGCGTCGAGCGAACCGAGGCCTTCGCGGGCCAGGAACGGCTGATACGGCGGCGGTCGCATGTTCGTCCAGTCGTTGGTCTCCGGGTCGTAGAGCCAGACGTGCGAATTCTTGAGCTTCACGCCGCGGCTCCATTGGTAGCCGTGACCCAAAGACGCGCCGGGAAAGCGCACGAACCGCCGGTGAGCCGGATCGAAGACGTTGGCCCCATCCACGCAGCAGCAGCCTGGCGGCGACGTGTTCGGGAACCTCTGCTCCCACCGGCCCGTATCCATATCGAACGTGAAGAGCGGAAACCCCTGCGGGATCCCGTCGTGGCCGCCGAAGTGGATCCACCGGCGCGTGAACGGGTCGTAGTCGCCGCTGCCTTCCCAGCCGAAGCCGGGGGCCGGCGCGCCTTCACGCGGGCTCTGCTTGATCCAGACGTTTTCCGGATGATTCTCCCAGTCGGGTGCTGCGGCGCGGACCGGCAGACACACCGCGCAGGAGAGCAAGGAACCGACGAGCAACCAGCTTCGATGGGGGACGCACATGGCTCGGTCCAGGCGGGAGAACTCGGCAGGAGGGGCGGTCGATTGCACACCCTATCCGCGGTGCCGGCCGGTTGTCAACGACGTGGGCGGAACCGCCGGAAAATGTTTGCGAGTCACGACCGCCAGGGATAGCATCAATCCCGGCGCCGCCGACTCGACCCGCAAGTCGCCCTTCACTTTCTGCACATTGACCGCCCGCACTTTTGTCAGGAGGCGTGACCCATGCGCTGTTCTCGAACTCGCACGCGGCGACCCGGTTTTACGCTGATCGAACTACTCGTCGTGATCGCCATCATCGCGGTCCTGATCGGCCTGCTCTTGCCGGCCGTCCAGAAGGTCCGCGAGGCGGCCAGCCGGATGAGCTGCCAGAACAACCTCAAACAGATGGGATTGGCCACCCACACATTCCACGACGTCGTCGGCTATTTGCCGACGTCGGGCCGCACTGACTGTTACGGCACCGCCGCGTACTCGACCGTGCCTGGCCTGATCAACGGCGTCGCTCAATGCGGGCAGGGACGATCCTGGGTCAACAACGTAAAGGGCGGGGTCCCGGAGCAGGGCACCAAGCAGGCGTGGAGCTGGGGCTACCAGATCCTGGCATACCACGAGCAAGGCCAGGTGTGGAGCATCGTCAGCAATTCCGCTGCCGACAACTACGGGGATGACTTGATCCGCCAGATACCCATGAAGCTCTATTTCTGCCCGAGTCGCCGGGCACCCGTGGTCCGACCGCTGCCGAACGGCAGCTTGGGCGACTACGTCGGCAACGCCGGCGCCGGCGGCAACCGCTCGAGCGGCCGGCCCGCCCCGCCCGACGCGCCGGCCTGGCTCCCACCCTCCGACACGGGCGGCAACAACGGCGTCTACGGCGTCATCGTCTGCACGGCCTGTTCCGGTGGCCCGTCGCCCGTCACCATCACGAACATCACCGACGGCACGACGAACACGATCTTGTACGGCGAGAAGTCAATGAGCGTCGACCTGTATGCCGGCGGCGACGGCAACGACAACCAGGGCTGGTGGCGCGGCATCGATTCGGACATCGTCGGCGGCGTCTACACGCCGGTGTCGCCGTCGGTCGGCGTCCCGTATCAACCACAGATGGACGGGAAATGGGGCCCGGCTAACACCTACAACTACAGCGGCTACTACAGCATGTGGGGCTCCGCCCATCCCGCCGGGTTCAACGTCGTCATGTGTGACGGATCGGTGCGGTTGATCCGTTACGGCGTGGACGTGAATCGCGTCCTCATCCCGGCGTGCGTGCGCGACGACTCGGTCGTATTCAGTCTCGATTGACGCGAGGAGGACGATGCGATGGCGGTGCGGCCGATGTGGCCTTTGGTTTGTCTGATTCTTGCCGGCTGCGGGTCGGCGAGTCACGTGGCCGCGCCGCTGCCGGTCGAAGGCTTTGTGAAGTGGGAAAAAGGGGCGATGGCCACGGAACTCGAAGGCGGCTCGATCGAGTTCGAAAAGGACGGCGCCGTCGCGGCCACGGCGGCACTGACGGGCGATGGGAGTTTCAAGCTGCTCAAGCCGCTGCCGCCCGGGACCTACCGGGTGCGCATCCTCCCGCCGGCAACGCCCGCGCGGAAAGCCGCTGAAGTTGCCCCCCAGTACCAGAAGTTTGAGACGTCCGGGCTGACATTCAGCGCCGGCGGAGAACCAAAGCCGGTTGTTTTCGAACTCAAGCCTCGTGGACGATAATCACAACCGCCTACTGCAGGTCGATGTCGTAGACCTGCGATCCGCCCTTGACGTTGTAGGTC
>DATJGQ010001160.1:0-4649 GCA_035494815.1 Gemmataceae bacterium | reverse complement strand
CAAGAACACGAACTCGTTGCTGCTCAAAAGCACCCGCGCGTAGCTCGCCCAGGCGGCCCGCGGGCGCTCGCCCTCCGGCACGCCGGCGTCGGCCAACGCGGCGCGACACGCTCGCAGGTACTCTTCGCCCGTCTCCACCTCCCGCGGCGTCGCGGGGCGCGCGAACGCCTCGCGGTAGGCGCGGTCGATCCGTAGCGCGTCCTGGCTGGCGAACGATTCCAGCCGCGCCGCCCACGACGCGGCTCGCTCATGGACGAACGGATCGTTCATCAGGAAGAGCGCTTGCAGGGACGTCGTCGTGAGTGGTCGGACGGCCGTGGTAACGTTCGGGTCGGCCCCGTCGAACGTTTCCAGGAACGGGTGCTTCTTGATCCGCTGCTGCATCAGGTAGACGCTGCGGTGCAGGCTCGGGTAGACGGCGACGAACGGTTTGTGCTGCGTGTAGCGGAACTCGCTCTGCGGGGGGAACGGCTGCGGGCCGCCGGGCGTGCGGTCGAGGTCGCCGCTGACGGCGAGGAGGGCGTCGCGGGTTTCCTCGGCGGAGAGTCGCCGCGGGCGCATCGCCGTGAGCGGCGAAGAAGAAGACTGTTGATAGGCATTAGACTTCAGAATCAGCCGGTGCAGGGATTTGACGGACCACCCGTCCTCAATGAACCGCGACGTCAGCCAGTCGAGCAGTTCCGGGTGCGTCGGCGGTTCGCCGCGGGCGCCGAAGTCGTTGGGCGTCGGGACGATCCCCCGGCCGAAATGGTGCTGCCAGACGCGGTTCACGAAGACGCGGGCCGTGAGCGGGTTTTTCGGATCGGTCAGCCACTCGGCGAGTTCGCGGCGGCCGCTCCCTTCGCGTTCCGATACTTTTTGGCCACCGAGAATCTGCAGCCAACAGCGGGGGACGACGTCGCCGAGCGTCTTGGGATCACCCTTCTTCTGGATGCGGGCGTCGTGCGGCGGGCGTTCGCCGACGGCGTAGGCGCGCTCGACGGCCGGCGGGTGGCTCGACACGTCCTTCTGTTTCTTCTCGACCTGCTTCATCTCGGCGTCGACTTCTTCGAGCGGCCGCACTCCGGGGGGCCGTTCGCCGCCTGACGCTTGGGCGGCGTAGACTTTTCGCCGCTCGCTCATCAACGCGTCGTGCCGCTTCGCCAGGTCGCCGAGTTCCGTCTCCCATTTGCGGAGCGTGTCGACGTCCTCGCCCGAGCCGAGTGCGACGTAGTCCTTCGGGAACGGGAAGATCTCCACACCGGGGAAGGCGAACTTCGTACTGTCGAAAATGCCGTAAAGCGCGTAGTAGTCGGCCGTCGGAATCGGGTCGTACTTGTGGTCGTGGCATCTCGCGCAGCCGAGGCTCAGGCCGAGCACCGACTTGCCGAGCGTGTCGATCACGTCCTCGATCATCAGATGGTTGGCGTCGATGTTCGAGCTGAACCGGCGGGCGATCGCGAGATAACCGGTCGCGACGATCTGCTCGCGCCGCTGCTCCTCGGTCGCGGCCGGCAGCAGGTCGCCGGCGATCTGTTCGCGGAGGAAACGGTCGAACGGCTTGTCGGCGTTGAACGACGCGATGACGTAATCGCGATATCGATATGCCGGCGGGACCGGGAAGTCGGAATTGTCGCCGGCCGTGTCGGCGTAGCGGACCAGGTCGAGCCAGTGCCGGCCCCACTTCTCGCCGTAGTGCGGCGACTCGAGCAGGCGGTCGATGAGCCTGTCCCACGCGTCGGCTGACGTGTCGGCGAGGAAGGCGTCGACTTCCCCCGGCGTGGGCGGCAGGCCGATCAGGTCGAAGGTGACGCGGCGGATGAGGGTGCGCCTGTCGGCCAGCCGCGGTTCGCTCGCTCGCGCGTCGGGCTGGTCGGCGAGCAGAAACGCGTCGATCGGACTCTGGCGGAGCCGCGACCGTGAGGGAGTGGGCACCGGCGGGTCGTGGACTGGTCGAAACGACCACTGTTCACGGGCCTTCGCGAAGTCGATCGTTGACCCGACCTCGGTGGCGCCGGCCCGCGGGTCCGGCGCGCCCATGGTGACCCACTGCTCGAAGTACGCGACTTGCTTGGGCGTGAGCTGGTCCTTCGCCGCCGGCGGCATCCGTTTGACGTCGCCGTCGCCTTTGAGTGCCTTGATCAGCCGGCTGTCCGCGGGTTTGCCGGCCAAAAGCGCCGGGCCACTGTCGCCGCCTTTGCGGAGTCCGTCCGCGGTGTCGAGCATCAGTCCGCCGCGAACTTTCTCGGCGGCGGCGCTGTGGCACGAATAGCACTTCTCGGCGAGGACGGGGCGGACGTGCTTCTCGAAAAACTCGACGCCGTCGCGCGACGGCTCGGCGGCGCGCGCCGCATGGGCTAATAGGCAAATGCACGCAAGCGTTGGCGGGAAGCGCGACATCATACGGCGAGCGCGGGGCGGTGGGATCCACAAAGCTAATTTACATGATTTGGCCGCGAAGAACAACGATGACCTTTGAGCCCGACGCGCAAGCGAGGGCAGAGTGCCTCTTCCCTCGCTTGCGCGTCGGGCTCAAAGGAGAAGCGACTGCTCCTCGTTCCCACGATCCGCGTGAAAATGTCGTATTCCGCCGCTCTGCGGCGCTGCATTGGCTGGATGTCGGTCGTCGCAAACGCGACGCGGAGCGTCAGCGCACCATTCCCAGACGGAGCGGGGGAACGAGGATCGGGTTACTTCGCCCCGCCTTCGATCCATCGCCGCAGCGTGTCTTTTTCCGCGGAGGTAAGTTTCGGCTTGCCCGGCGGCATCGTGCCGTTATCGACAGATTCCCAGAGGAGGCTCTTCTCGAGTTGCCCGCCGACGACGACCTGGCCGCTTTCGCCGCCCTTGTGGAGGGTGTCGAGCGTGCGGAGATCGAGGCCGCCTTTTTTCTTGTTGTCCTTGCCGTGACACGTGACGCACTTCGCGGTCACGATGGGTTGTACGTCCTTGGCAAAGCTGAGCGCCGGGCGTGACGGCTCCGGCGGACGCGGCTCGGGCTTCAACGCCGACTCGGGTTTCGCCGCCGGCGGGACGATGACGACGGCCGCCGGCGCCGCAGGTTTGGCCGGAGCCGGCTCCGGCTCGGTGGGCTTCGCAACTTCTGGGGCGGCGTTGCTGACGGCGGTCGGGACCGGGGTCGGTAGCGATTGTGCGACGGTCGCTGGTGGCTTCGCGAGCCTGGACAGCTCAAAGCCGACGCGGACGCTCACCGCGAGCACGAGCACGCCAACGCCGAGGAGAACGACCCGTCCGATATGGCGATTCTTCGGGAGCGTCGGCGGCCGAAGGATCGGGTCAGGGGTGCCAGGCGCACGCAAAGCCGTGGGCATGGCACCCGGTGCCGCCTCAGCCACATGGCCCCGCCACCCCGGCGGCGGGGAGACGCCGCGGGCGATTGGGTAGTCGCGTTTCGGCCGCTTCCGTGGCAGGGGCGTCCCGTCTGTCACCGCCGAGTCTCCGTCAGAACACCTGCGCGACCGGCTTGGCGCCCTTATCCACCTTGTGCATCGGCCGGCCGCCGCGGGCGACGTACTCCTTGGTGTAGTCGATGCCCAGAGCCTTGCACACGGTCGCCATGAAGTCGGCCGAAGTGATCGGGCGGTCTTTGACGTCCGCGCCGCTGGAGTCGGTGCCGCCCACGACCTGGCCGACTTTCACCCCGGCGCCGGCGAGGATCGACGTCCAGGCCCGCGCGTAGTGCTGGCTGCCGTTCTTCGGCGAACGGCCGAACTCCCCCATCCAGATGACGAGCGTCGAATCCAGCAGGCCGCGCTCCTTCAGGTCCTCGATCAGGGCGGCCATCGGTGTATCGAGCTGCTCGCTGAGCGCCTTGACCCGCTGGTTGGCGTTCTGGTGCGTGTCCCAGCCGGGAAGCGTGACCTCGACGAACGGCACGCCCGCCTCGACCAGTCGTCGGGCCAGCAGGCAGCCCTGGGCGAACCGGCCTTTGCCGTACTTCTCGCGGACCGAGTCCGATTCGCGGCCGAGCTCGAACGCCTGCGTCTTGTTCGAGTGCATCAGTTGCAGCGCCTTCTGGAAGCTGGCCTGATGCGCCCGCGTCGAGTTCGCCTGGTAGTCGTTGAGGAACGCCTTGTCGAGTTCCTCGACGAGGGTCGCCCGCTCGTCCACGTCGCCGGTGAACGGTTTGAGGTTGGGCAAGCCGCGGTCGAAGTCGTTGACGATCAACGGGGCGTATTTGGGGCCGAGGTAGCCGGGGCCCATCGTGTTGCCGACGGCGACGAAGTTGGGCAGTTCGAATTCCGGCCGGCCGAGTTCGGCGGCGACCATCGCGCCGAGGCTCGGGTGCACCATGCCGCCGCCGGAGCCCTGGCGGAAGCCCGTGTGCATGAGATAGGTCGCGGTGCGGTGATTGCCGTCGCCGGTCTTCATGCTCCGCAAGAGCGCGAGGTGCCGCATCTGCTGCGCGATTCTCGGCAGGTGCTCACTGATCTCGATGCCGGGGACGCTGGTTTTGATCGGCTTGTAGTCGCCGCCGGGCTTGAGGTCGAAGGTGTGCGACTGCGCGGGGCCGCCGGCCATCCAGAGGAGGATGCACGACTTGTGCTGAGTTCCCTGGCTGGCGGCCCTGGCGGCGCGGTCGGCGAGCAGGCCGAACCATCCCGACGTCGACCCGCCGAGCGCGCCGGCGACGGAGAGTTTGAGCCAGT
>DATJGQ010001159.1:0-5068 GCA_035494815.1 Gemmataceae bacterium | reverse complement strand
TCACCACTCACCACTCACCACTCACCACTCACCAACCTGATGCTCGCCAAACTCAACACGTTCGCCCTGGTCGGGATCGACGCGGTGCCGGTCGAAGTGGAGGTGGACGCCGCCGCGGGGACGGCGAAGACGATCATCGTCGGCCTGCCGGAGATGGCGGTCCGGGAGAGCATCCATCGCATCGAACGGGCGCTCACCAACCTCCGCTACGATCGGCCGATGGGACGCACGGTCATCAATCTCGCCCCGGCCGACCTTCCCAAAGCCGCGGGGGCGTTCGATCTGCCGATCGCGCTCGGCATGCTGGTGGGCACGCGACAGTTACTGGCCGACAGTCTGCGTGAGTCCGCGTCCGTCGGTGAACTCGCGCTGGACGGCGGCGTGCGGCCGGTGAAAGGCGTCCTGTCGATGGCGATGGAGGCGAAGAACCGCGGCATCAAGCGGCTGCTCGTCCCGGCGGCGAACGCCCGCGAGGCCGCCGTCGTCGAGGGAATCGAAGTCTACGGCGTGGCGACGCTCGGCGAGGCGGTCGGCATTCTGACCGGCGAGATCACGGTCGAGCCGCTGAGCCCGGCGGGCGAGGACGCGTTCGGCCGGCTCAATCAGTACGACGTAGACTTCGCCGACGTGCGTGGGCAGGAGTTCGCCAAGCGTGCGCTCGTCGTCGCCGCCGCGGGCGGCCACAACGTGCTGATGATCGGTTCGCCCGGCACTGGCAAGACGATGCTCGCCCGCCGGCTGCCGACCATCCTGCCGCCGCTCGCGCCGGCGGAGAGCCTGGAGACGACGCGCATTTACAGCGCCCTCGGTCGTTTGGCCCCCGGCGAAGCGCTCCTGACGGTCCGGCCGTTCCGCTCGCCGCACCATACGATCAGCGACGCCGGCATGGTCGGCGGCGGCACGGTGCCGTCTCCCGGGGAGATCAGCCTCGCCCACTTCGGCGTGTTGTTTCTCGACGAGCTTCCCGAGTTCAATCGACGCAGCCTCGAGGTACTCCGGCAGCCGATCGAGGAAGGCCGCGTGACCATTTCGCGGGCGCTGGCATCGTCGTGCTTCCCGGCGAGCTTCATCCTCGTCGCCGCGATGAACCCGTGCCCGTGCGGCTATCTCGGCGACCCGAAGCGGCCGTGCAAGTGCACGCCGCAGCAGGTCGAGCGGTACATGGGCCGCGTTAGCGGGCCGCTGCTCGACCGGATCGACCTGCACATCGAAGTCCCGGCAGTGCCGTATCAGGAGTTGTCCTCGAAAGCCGACGGGACGGCGAGCGCCGCCATGCGGGCGCAAGTGGACCAGGCGCGGGCCGTGCAGCGGGACCGGTTCAGCGGTGACGGCCCTCGGCTCAACAGCCGGATGAATTCGCGGCAGATGCGCCGCCACTGCCCGCTCGACGAGGAGGGCAAGACGCTGCTCCAGACGGCGATGGACGACCTCGGGCTGTCCGCCCGCGCGCACGACCGCATCCTCCGCGTCGCGCGGACGATCGCCGACCTCGAAGCGAGCGACACGATCCAGGCCGCCCACCTCGCCGAGGCGATCGGCTATCGCAGCCTCGACCGCAAGTTATGGGTGCGCTAAGTTGTCGCGGCGGCGCGTTTCGCCCGTCGCACGGCCCGCCGCCGCGTCGCGGCCCGGGACGATTTCGGCGTGTGCTTGTGCTTGGCCTTGATCCGCTTCTTCGCCGCCGTCCGTTTGGCTTTCGACTTCATCACGTTCTCCCATTGACTACCAGGCCCGGGCGCGTTTGAACGCCCGGTGAATGCGAAACGCTTCCGCCGCCGCGACGCCCGATTGGGCGCCGCGGGCCTCGTACTGCTGCCGCATCATTTCTTCGAGCTTGCCGAAGTCCCCGTCCTTGCCGCGGACCAGTTGCGTCTTGTGACAGCGCATCATGCGGAGCTTGAGGTCCGTGTACTTCGCGATGTCGACAAAAAAACCGGGCTCGAAGTCGGTCATCCCGAGCGTGTCCATCCACCAGAGCGCCGGCTGATTGGTGAGCGGCGGCTCCCGCGTGACCTGGCCGCGCGACGTCGCGAACCAGGAGACGGCCTCGGCCAGGGCGGCGGTCGCGCGATGGTCGGGGTGATAATCGTCGGGCGAGTGTGTGAGCACCAGCGTCGGCACGAATTCGCGATAGAAGCCCAAGAGCTTGCGCCGCTCGGCGACACCGTCGACCAGTTCCGCGTCCGGAAACCCCGCCGCAAACAACTGGGCGCCGAGCAACGCGGCCGCGGCCGTCATCTCCTGGCGACGGACCGAGGCGAGGTTCGCGACCGGCTCGGCCGGCTGGCCCTTGTCGCCGCTGCACAACACGCAAATGCCGATCGCCGCGCTGTTCGCCTTGGCGCGGGCGAGCGTCCCGGCACAGAACAGTTCCGCGTCGTCCGGGTGGGCGACCACGGCCAGGATCCGTTCGCCGACGAAATCGAGTCGCATGATGCCCTCCGATCTCAACGCAATCCGACGGACGGCCTGACGGCGACGTACTCGGCGACGCTCACTTCGGCGTCCGGGTGCTGCCGCATGAGCGACGCCGGACAGGCGGGCGTAATCGGGCCGTGCAAGGCCCGTCGGACGACTCCCGCCTGCCACGGGCGATTGCAATAGAACCGCAATTTGCGGGCGGCGAGGATCTCTTTCATGCCGACGGTGATGCACCGCCGTGGGACGACCGCGATGTCGCCGCCGACGGTGGCGGCGTTGATCGTCCGCGTCTCACGGGCCAGGCTGAGGACTCGCGTCGGCTGCGCGGCGAATTGATCCAGCGATATCTCTTCCCCGGGCTCCGGCGGCTCGTTGAACGCGATATGCCCGTTGACGCCGATGCCGCCGAAGCAAGCGTCGACTCCGCCGCGGCGGTCGATCAATCTTCCGACCGCCGCCGGTTCGCGCGGGTCAGGAAACACGCGGTTTTCAGGCGGCGGGGCCAGGTCAGCGTCGAGCAGACCATAGAACTGCCGCTCCATGAAGCCGCGGAAGCTCAGGGGATGGTCGACCGATACCCATTGGTCATCATCGGTCAGGTATTCGTCCATGTTGATTAAGACCACATCGCGCAACGACAGCCGCTCCGCGTTCACCAGCCGGGCGAACAGCGGAAACTGATCGATCGGGCCGACGGGGACGATGAGCGTGGCGCTGCGGTTCTGCGCGTGGGCATCGCGGACGACGTCGGCCATCGCCCGCGCCATGTCGTCGGCAACGGACGCCATGTCGCCGAGGATGCGGACGCGCACCGGTTGGCCGCGGCCTAATTCATCGGCCGGGACGGTCAGGTAGTTCGGAATTAGTCCCATGCTGCGAAGGATATGCTAACAAACGCGCGGGGGCATGCCCACTGCGATGTGGGTCGACCGAACGCTTGACCCTGTTCGGTCGCCGCACGAGAATTCAGCCACGACCGCAGCATCCCGGGAGTCGAAATGCAACTCTTCCTCGACAGCGCGATCACCGACGAAATCAGGCACGCCCTCGAGATTTGGGACGTGGACGGATTCACCACCAACCCGCGGCATGTGCAGGCCTCCGGCAAGCCGCTGCGGCGCCTGCTCGACGAGATCGCCGGTCTGGTCGCGGGGACCGACAAGCCGGTCAGCGTCGAAGTGAACCCGCGGCTGACCGATTGGCGGCAGATTGTGGATGAGGCGCTGTCGCTGGCCGCCATCTCGCCGAATTTCGTCGTCAAAGTCGGTGCGAGCGAATCCGGCTTGCGGGCCGTCCGCGAGCTAGCGGGCCGCGGCGTGCGGACGAACGTGACTCTGGTCTTCTCCGCCGCCCAGGCCTGGCATGCGGCGCGCACGGGGGCGAACTACGTCAGCCCGTTTCTCGGCTGGAAGGAGGCGCACGGCGACGAATGCCGCACGCTCCTGCCCGAGATCATGTCGCTTCTGCGAAATTACGGCTACAAGACGCGCGTAATCGCCGCGGCGTTGCGAAATGCGCGACAGATCGGCGAGGCGGCGATCGCCGGCGCCCACTGCGCGACCGCCGGTTTCACCGTCATTCAGGACAGCTTCCGGCACCCGTTCACGACGATGGGTGAGGATCTGTTCGGCGCCGCCTGGGACGCCACGCCCCGAGAAGTCCCCGGCAAATCTTCTTGACAGGCCGCCGGCGCGATTCCTACATTGACAGTGCGGTCGGAGGAACGCACGCACTCCGCCGGCCGTGACGACCTCTTTTTTCCCTCGGCCTCGCGGGGCTGGCTCGACCGGCCCCGCGAGGTTTTATTATGCGCCGGGCGTTGAGTGCGATGATCCTTCCGGCATTCGACATTCAGGGCCACCGCGGTGCCCCTCACCTGCGTCCCGAGAACACGCTCGCCAGCTTCGAGGCGGCGCTCGACGGTGGGGCCACGTCGTTGGAGTGTGACGTGCACGTCACCGCCGACGGCGTGCCCGTGTTGTGCCACGACCCGTGGGTGGAGACGGCGGCGGGTCGCCGGTTCGTCCGCGATCTGACGTTGGCCGAATGTTCGCGACCGTCGTTGACCGATCTGTATGAATTCGTCCGCCGATATGCGGGGCGGCGAACCAAGCCGGCGGTCGTCGTCGATGTCGAGGTGAAGCGCTATCCCTATGAGGACGCGGGCGACGGGCGGCTCGTTCGGGCGATCGAGGAGGCCGTCGTCGCCGTCATTCGTACGGCGGGGATGAACCCCGCCGCTCGCCAGGAAACGCGCGTCCGGAGCTTCGACCACCGCACGGTCCGGCGACTCGTTGACGCGGAGCCGCGGCTCACAGGCGTTGCCATCGTCGAGGGGACCGCGCCCGTCGATCTGGCCGCGGTGGTCCGGGCGGCCGGCGCCAAAATCTACGGGCCGGACTTCCGATTCCTCGTCGAGGAACAGGTCCGCCAATGCCACGCCGCCGGGATCGCCGTGATCCCGTGGACGGTCAACGACCCCGCGGACTGGGCGCGGCTGGTCGCGTGGGACGTCGACGGGATCACGACGGATTACCCGGATCGGTTGGCGGCGTTTTTGGCGAGCGGGGTCGCGTAAGCGCCCCGAGGACTCGCAAGCGCTCGAGCGCCTGCGAGTCCATTTTTGGCGAGCGGGGTCGCGTAAGCG
>DATJGQ010001158.1:0-2108 GCA_035494815.1 Gemmataceae bacterium | reverse complement strand
GCGACGCTTACACCTTCGCGGAATTCCAGCAAGTTTTCGCGCGGGCTGGCTTTGGGCGCAGCACGTTTCACGCCCTGCCGCCGACGATGCAACAGGCGGTGGTGTCGTACAAGGCATAGGCGCGGTTCCTTTGCTCCCGTGTCGGGCTTCTGACGATCCGACCGCGATTCACCCGCCTATTTGGCCTTTTCCCCCGGCTCGGGCGCCTTTCTCTCCTGGCCCGGTTCGCGAAACAGCAGTTGTGTGAAGTGATAGAGGTCGGGTTTCCAGACGCTGAAGTCGTGCACGCCGGAATCAACTTGCCAGACGTGTGGCACCTTCATTTGACCCAAGGCGTCGTGGAATCTCTGACTGATGTTCAACAACCGGTCGCCGTCGCCGCAGGAGATCCACAACAGCCGAAGCTTCTTCGCGGCGTCGCCTGGGCTTTTGATGAGTTCGGCGGCCGGGCGGGTATTCGGCGCGGACGAGAAGCCGCCCACCCACGCGAACGTGTCCAAGTTGGAAAGCCCGAAGTTCAGCGACTGGCCGCCGCCCATCGACAGGCCGGCCAGGGCCCGCGACTCGCGGTCGGTTTTCGCCGAGTAGGTCTTCTCGATGAACGGGATCAGGTCGTTGAGCAGGTCCTTCTCGAACGCGGCGAACGCCGGCCCCTGCTTGGGGATCGGGTCACGCGCCGTCACGTCTTTCCCGGCCCGACCGTTGGGGATGACGACGATCATCGGGACCAGCTTGTGCTCGGCGTAGAGGTTGTCGAGGATCACGTGCGCCGACCCGGCCCGCGTCCACTCCATCTCGTTGCCGCCGATGCCGTGAAGGAGGTAGAGGACCGGGTACGTTTTGTCCTTCGAGTACCCCGGCGGCGTGTAGACTTGCGCCTTGCGCTTCACGCCGACCGTCTTCGAGTCGTACTCGATCGTCTCGAGTTTGCCGTGATCGATCTTGTCGCGGGGGCGGTCAAAGCCCCGGGGCGGTGCGGGGAATTTCGTCGCCGCGTCATCCGTCTGTCCGGCCGCCGGGCGCGCAGGCCCCGCCACGCACCCGACCGCAATTAGGGTCAGCAACATCGGCCGAATCATCGGACACCTCGTCGTCAGGAGTTGCGGCTTGGGACGCCGGACACGATTCTACTGCGGCGCCGAGCGGCGTACCAGCACGCTGTCGAGCGGCCGACGGCGACTCCTTCGACGATTTGGTCGCTCAATATTGTGACGAGGCGGGAGGAGAAGGCTTGGCAATTCGCCCAGCGGCGTGTTGCCCGAATTCGAGGTCGGTCAGCCGGTCGGTCAATCCCACCGCATGACGCCGCCCACGACCAGGGCGACCACGACGACGATCATGAGGGCCAAAGTGCCCGTGGTGCCGTAGAGCACATGCGGGGTGCGGGGCCTCACCGCCACGCAGCCGAGGATCAAGAGAAGCAGTCCGATGACAGAAATGAGTCCCATGACATGTCCCCCCAACAGCGATCGGAATTGAGGCCAGACGAAAAGCCAGTCGATTTGGGAGACTGGCCGTTTCGCATAAGCGCTGAGGGGGGCGACTTGATCGAGGGCGATTGCAGGTTGCGCCCGCGGTCAAAAGCTTCCTGCGTAGGGAGAAGGCGGATTGAGTGCCGGCACCCGCCACGGTATAGGGCAGGAGGCATACGACGGCCACAGCGACGGGCTATTCATCCGGCGGCGGAGGGACACAGAGCCATTCGGGCATTCGGTTCATTCGTTTCATTGTTTCCCAGTTTCCAAAGGGCGCAGCGTTTCAGCGGGCGCCCATTTCCGGAATTTCCGGAAGGCGCCTTTTGCTTGTTTTTGTCCGCATCTGTTTTCCGCGGCAGCGACATTGTCACCTGTTTTCCGCCATTCCGCCTGGACGAAATTGCCTGCTCCCAGCTTGAGTACGCGAGTCCGGCCCATGTTGGACCCTCAGACGAGCCAGAGGTCGAGCGAGTAGACGGAGCCGTCGTCGAGCGTCAGCACGATCACGTGATATGTCGTAAGGCTGCGGCACCGCCGGCGCTGGCCGGCGCTCCATGCTCCGCTCCGCCCGGCATCTGCCAGCCGTGTTCGCCGTCGAAGGCTTCCGTGAAGACGCGCTGGTGATCGATGAAG
>DATJGQ010001157.1:0-2233 GCA_035494815.1 Gemmataceae bacterium | reverse complement strand
CGATGTCGGTCCGGCCCTATCCTTCGCGAACTGTCGGGAACGATAGAGCCGTTGTTACTCCAGGGGAATACGGGGGTCGATGAGACGGGTTTGCATCATACGCTGATCCACTCGCACCTTGTTCGGGACGAACATCAGCATTCTAAGCTTGGCCCGCAGGGTGTCAACCCGGACGCGGAAAACTTTTTTCGGCCCGCGAAACTCCGGGGGCTGACAGCTCTCAGCACCCGCGGTATCGTAAGGTCCGGCCCTTTGTTTCCAGGGAGATCACTGCGATGGCCGAGGTTCGCGCCGTGTCGCCGGGCCGTCGGCTGAAGGACGCTTTGGCGGCCGGCCCGCTGCAGTTGCCCGGCGTCTTCAACGCCCTCGTCGCACGGATGGCGGAGCGGCTCGGCTTCCGCGCCGTGTATCTATCCGGGGCGGCGCTTTCCGCATCCTACGCCCTGCCCGACGTCGGTCTGGTCACCCTCAGCGAGCTAGTCTCCACGGCCAAGGTGATCACGCAGGCAACAAAACTGCCGCTGATCTGCGATGCCGATACGGGCTTCGGAGAGGCGCTGAACGTCGAGCGCACGGTTAAGGAGTTAGAGTCGGCCGGCGTCGCGGGGATTCACCTGGAAGATCAGGAAATGCCGAAGCGGTGCGGCCATTTGTCGGGTAAGACGCTGGTCGAGCCGGAGGCAATGGTCGCGAAAATCCGGGCTGCCATCGCTGCCCGCCGAGATCCCGACTTCTACCTGATCGCGCGGACCGACGCCCGGGGCGTCAGCGGCTTCGACGACGCCGTTCGCCGCGCCAATCTCTATCGGGCCGCGGGCGCCGACGCGATCTTTCCGGAGGCCCTGGAGTCGCCGGAAGAGTTCATCGAGTTCGCCAAGAAAGTGCCGGGGCCGTTCCTGGCGAACATGACCGAATTCGGCAAGAGCCCGCTGATGGATGTGAACACGCTCGCCGTCTTCGGCTACCGGATGATCCTGTACCCGGTGACGACGCTGCGTGTCGCGCTGAAAGCCGCGGAGGCCGTGTTGTCCGAGATCAAGACGAGCGGCACGCAGAAGGAGTCGCTGGACAAGATGCTGACTCGGGCGCAGCTCTACGACATAATCGGCTACACAGGGTACGAAGAGCGGGACAGGAAGTATTTCGGGCAGTAGTGAGGGAGCGACCTATGCGTTTCTGGGCGGCGATCGCGCTGATCACCGCGCTGGGGCCCGCTCGCGCTCAGACCTTTCCCGCCGCCGATCGGGCCACATTGACGCCCGAACGCCAGGGCCTCTCCAGCCCAGCTCTCGACGCCGCAGCCGCGTACGCAGAGAAGTACGGCGGCGGCTCCGGCTGCGTCGTCCGGCACGGCGTGCTCGTCAAGGAATGGGGCGATCCGAAAAACCTGGCCGACATCAAGTCGGCGACCAATGGCAGCTTCGGCGCGACCGCCCTCGGTCTGGCCGTCGATCGCGGTCTGGTCAAACTCGATGACCTCGCGCAGAAGCACTACCCGACGCTTGGCACCGAGAGGCCGGAGAACAACAAGGACTGGCTCGCCGCGATCACGATTCGCCAACTCGCGACGATGACCGCCGGGTTCGACGACGGCCGGCCGCCGAAGCTTGTTTACCGCCCCGGCACGAAAGGCATCTCCAGCAACGACACGACACGGCATGGATCTCCAGGCGCGGCTCAAACACGACGGGCAGACCGGGCTCCATTGGGCCGCCTACGGCGGACACCCGGACACGGTCCGACTCCTCCTGAGGCGCGGCGCCCGTGTAGACGTCCGCGATAAGAATCACGACGGCACGCCGCTCGACTGGGCACTGTACGCCTGGGGCGGCGCCCCGGACGGCGACGGCGAGCGATACTACGACGTCGTCGCCCAGCTGTCGAAGGCCGGCTCGACGCTCGGCGCGTCGTGGTACGAGGATGACTCCGATCGGCGGCGGGCGGCCACGAAACTGAAGGCCGATCCTCGTATGCTGTCAGCACTCCGTGGCGAACCGCCGAAGAGGTAATTCTTGGCAGCACGCAAGCTGGAAATCCGCGGCAACCTCGCGACCGCCTACGGGGACGTTTTCACCCCGGAGGCGGTCGCCGCCCTCGAAGCCCTCGCCGTGCTGGACGCCGATCGCAAAGCCGTGATGGCCGGCCGCATCGCCCGGCGGGCGGCCCGGGCGCGAAACCGGGAGCGGATCGCTTTTCTGGATCCGCAGGCCACCATCGGGCGGACCAAGATCAA
>DATJGQ010001156.1:0-2493 GCA_035494815.1 Gemmataceae bacterium | reverse complement strand
TGTAGTACTCGTGCGTGCCGTGCGACGCCTCTCCGAGCAGGACGCAACGGGCCTCCCCGATACGCTCGAGCAGCGGGTCAAGATCGGCCGGAGATCGCAACGGCCGTGACAGGTCGCCGACGGCGGCGATCTGGTCCTCGGTCATGGGCGAATCCTCATGGCTGAGTCGGCGGCGACGGACCATGCCACTACCCTCCATTCTCGCCATGGCCGAGGTACCTGGCGAACCATTCGGCCGCGAGGCGGGCGACTTCGTCCAGCGTGCCCGGCTCCTCGAACAGGTGCGAGGCGCCCGGCACGATCTCCAGTTTCTTAGTCGTCGTGCCGAGCCGGCCGAGCGCGTATTCGTTCAACGGAATGACCGGGGCGTCGTCGCCGCCGACGATTAGGAGCGTCGGGGCGATCACCGCCGGCAGCGCGGGCCCGGCCAGGTCGGGCCGACCGCCGCGGGAGACGATCGCGCTGATCTGCTGAGGCCGTCGTGCCGCGGCGACCAGCGCCGCCGCGGCGCCGGTACTCGCCCCGAAGTAACCGATCTTGAGCCGGGCCGTCCGCGGGTCGTTGGCCAGCCAGGCGGTCGCGCCGCCCAGGCGATCGGCCAGAAGACTGATATCGAACCGCAGATGCCCCGTCCGCGCGTCGACGAGTTCCTCGTCGCGCGTGAGCAGGTCCAGGAGCAGCGTCCCGACACCCGCCGCCTGCAGCTGCCGGGCGACATAACGGTTTCGCGGACTGTGGCGGCTGCTGCCGCTACCGTGCGCGAAGAGGACGATGCCGGCGGCGTTCGCGGGTACCGCCAGATCGCCCTCGAGTGAAATCGAATCGACATTGATTCGCAGCGATTCCTCTATGTTTAAGTCGGTCACGGTACATTCCTCGCTCCTATGAGGCACCGCGGAGGGACGCCGAACCGGAAAGCCCGTGCCCGGTCCGCTCCGAACGTTAACACGCTGCAATTCGGGTGCCCGATCTGCCAAGCAAAACAGAGGTTATGTCAAGCCCGGAGACGACCGTCACGCGATGGAAGTCGTGAATTGGTCAGAAGATCGGCAACGTATCGGCTGCGGCTGAGGGGAACCGGACCGCAGCTGGGCCTCGGGCACACCCTTGCGCAACGCGGTGGCTGACGTGTGAAGCTTTGCTCTTGGGAGCGGAGCCGGGGCCGGCGTTTTATGCTAGGATCCCGTCCACGACGCGGCCGAACACGTCGGTCAGCCGGAAATCGCGGCCCTGATAGCGATAGGTCAGTCGCTTGTGGTCGATGCCACAGAGTTGCAGCATCGTCGCGTGCAGGTCGTGCACGTCCATCTCCTGGCCGTCTTCGAGGAAACGGTAGCCGAGTTCGTCGGTATTGCCCCAGGTGAGGCCGGGCTTGACGCCGCCGCCGGCCAACCAGATCGAGAACGCCTGGATGTGGTGGTCGCGGCCCGAGCCCTGGCCCATGGGCGTGCGGCCGAACTCGCCGCCCCAGATCACCAGCGTGTCATCGAGCAGGCCGCGCTGCTTAAGGTCCTTGACCAGCGCCGCACAGGCCTGATCGGTCTGGCGGGCGGCCCGCGGCATGTCGGTTTCGATGTTGGCGTGCTGGTCCCAGGCGCGGTGGTAAAGCTGGATGAACCGGACGCCGCGCTCGGCCAGCCGGCGGGCCATGAGACAGTTGGACGCGAAACTGCCGTCGCCCGGCTCCTTGATGCCGTACAGATCCAGCACGTGCTTGGGCTCATTGCGGAAATCGGTCAACTCGGGGACCGACGACTGCATCTTGAACGCCATCTCGTACTGGGCGATGCGAGTTCGCACTTCGGGGTCGCCCGTCTCGTCGGCGAGCAGGCCGTTGAGTCGCTGCACCTCTTCGATGACCTGCCGCTGCGTGCTTTGGCAGACGCCCTCGGGGTTGCCGACGTAATGAACCGCGTCGCCCTTCGACTGGAACAGGATCCCCTGGAACTGGCTGGGCAGAAACCCGCTCGACCACTGTCGCGACGAGATCGGCTGGTCGGCGGCCCGCCCGATCGAGACGAGGACGACGAACCCGGGCAGATTGTCCGTCTCGGCGCCGAGGCCGTACAGCAGCCACGAGCCCATGCTCGGCCGGCCTTTGATGCCGGAGCCGGTGTTCATGAAGGCGTGGGCCGGGTCGTGGTTGATCTGCTCGGTGTGCATCGAGCGGACGACGCACAGCTCGTCGGCGATCGTCGCCGTGTGCGGGAAGAGGTCGGAGATTTCGACGCCGCTCCGGCCGTACTTCTTGAAGCCGACGAACGGCCCGCGGGCGCGTAGTTCGGTGTTCTGCAGTTGGGCGAGTTGCTGGCCCTTCGTGAACGACTCGGGGAATGGCTTGCCGTGCAGTTCCTTGAGCGTGGGCTTGTTGTCGAAACTTTCCAGGTGCGACGGGCCGCCGGCCATGCACAGGTGGATGATCCGCTTCGCCCGCGGTTTGACGTGCGGCGTCTTGATGATGCCTTGCCAGCGGTCTTGCGGGGCGGCGCGCAC
>DATJGQ010001155.1:0-2373 GCA_035494815.1 Gemmataceae bacterium | reverse complement strand
GGCGGCGGTAGTCGCTGACCGTCTGTGGTGTGGACTTCGTTTCCTTCTGGACGAGTTCCGCGGCGGTGCCGAGCACCTTGGAATCGACGTCGCAGAGGGCGACGATTTGTGCGTGGGGCTGTTTGAAGAAGTTCTTGAGATTGCTGGTGCCCTGGTTCTTGACGCCGATGAAGCCGAGGCGGATCCGTTCATTGGCTTCGGCGGCGTGCGTGAATCGCGTGAGAACCGCAGCGGCGCCGAGGCCGGCGGTCGTGCGGATGAAGTCGCGGCGAGTCGGGTGCGGCATGGCGCCTCCGAGTGCGGGAGATGCGAATCCTGCAAACGTGTGTTAGTTTATCACGCGGTGGTTCGAGAACAATCATGCTCCGTCAACTCGTCACCGACCTCGGCCGCGGCGTGCGGCAGATCCTTTATCCGGGTCTCTGCGCCTTCTGTTCCAAGCCGCTCGGCGACCGCCCCGGCGACTTCTGCGACGACTGTCGCGCCGCGCTGCTCGACGACCCACACCCGGCGTGTCCTCGGTGTGCGAGTACGCTCGGGCAAAATCTGCCGGTCGGCGAAAGGTGTCCGCGCTGCCAAGATGAGTCGTTCCAGTTCGACGGGGTCATTCGGTTAGGGACTTACGACGGCGCCCGACGGGAGGTAATTCTCCGGATGAAGCATGGCCGATATGAGGCCTTGTCTGAATGCGTCGGGGAGTTGTGGGCCGAATCCGCCGCGGACCGGCTGAATGCGGTTCGGGCCGTAGCGGTTGTGCCGATTCCGCTGCATTGGCGGAGGCGGTGGCAACGGGGCTACAACCAGGCGGAGGTGCTCGCGCGGGCGTTGGCATCACGGTTGCAGCTTGCGTGTGACGCTCGATGGCTACGCCGGGTGCGGCCCACCCCGAAGCAAACGGACGTGGCCCCGAGTGCCCGCCGCGGGAATGTGCGCGGCGCGTTTCGGGCAGCCCCTTCCGCGAAGTGGCGGGGGGCGACGGTGCTGCTCGTGGATGACGTTCTGACCACCGGCAGTACCGCCAGCGAGGCGGCCCGGGCGTTACGGGAGGCCGGCGCGGCTCGTATCAGCGTGGCCGTGCTGGCGCACGACCGGTCGTAAACCGAATCGCGACGGATCGACTCCGCCGGGCGTGCGGGTCGCGTCGGACGGTCTCGCCGATGAGGGCGTGACGGTTCGGACGCGCGATGCCCGGCCGGCGGGGTATGGCTGCCGCCGCCCCCGGTTGCGTGTGCCCACGCCGGGGGGAAGAGTTGGGCGTGCCCCAGTGCGACCCGCCGGGGGCGTCCCATATCTCAAGAAGGCGGGCGTCGGGGTCCGGGCAAAGGGAAAGGGAGATCATGTATCGGTTCTGTCTGGCCGCCGTGGCCGGGGTCGTGCTGACCCTGCCCGCGCCGGCCGCCACGTGGGCGGAGGGGTTGTTCGAAAAACTGAGCCACGACTTCGGCGGCGTGCCGGTCGGGCCGACGCTCACCCACTCGTATCGCCTCACCAACAACACCAATCAGACGCTTCGCATCACCAGCGTCCGCGTGTCGTGCGGTTGCGTCACCGCCACCGCGCTGCAGGGCGTGATCGCGCCGGGCCAGACCTCGGCCGTGTACGCCCAGATGGACACGACCCGCTTCGTCGGGTCGAAGACTGTGACGATCTATGTGACCTTCGACCAGCCGCAGTGGTCGGAAGTCCGGCTGTCGATCTCGGCGTTCGGGCGGACCGACGTGCAGATCGGGCCGAGCACGATCGCGTTCGGCGCCGTCCCCCGCGGCGCGACGCCGAGCCGGTCGACGAACGTGACCTTGAACACCGGCAATATGCAGATCACGGGCGTGACCGCGGACAGCAATTACGTGCAACTCGCGGCGAAGGAAGTGCAAGGCAACGGCTACGGCCGGCACTACGAAGTGACCGCGACGCTGCGGCCGGACACGCCGGTGGGGAAGTGGTACACGGACGTGTGGCTGCTGACCTCTGACCAGTCGTCGTCGCGGCTCCGAGTGCCGCTGACGGTCGACGTCGAGCCGACCTTGAATCTGAGCCCGGGCGCGGTGGCGTTCGGACAGATCCCGGTCGGCCAGACGGCCGAGAAGCGGGTGATCATCCGCGGCGCGCAGCCGTTCAAGATCACCGGCTTCGAAGGCACGGACGACGCGGTCAGCGTCAAGACGCAGGGCGACACGGCTCGCCCGGTGCATGTGCTCACCGTTATCCTGAAGCCGACCGAGGCGGGTGAGTTGAACAAGACGATTAAGGTGCAGACGGATCTGCCGGCGGATAACGTCGCGGAGTTGCCGGTCAAGGCGACGGCGGAAGCGACGAAGAGTGGTGGATGAGGCAACAGTCGGAGCCGCGACCGTGAGGGAGCGGGGCGAACCC
>DATJGQ010001154.1:0-2199 GCA_035494815.1 Gemmataceae bacterium | reverse complement strand
TCATGATCAGCGGGTCGAGCGCCGATTGGACCCGGGCGAGCCGCAGATTGAGATCGACGTATTCCTCGTTCAGCCGTGCGAACGCCTGGGTCTCCGGCGTCTCCTGATTGTACGCGCGGACGATCCGAATTCCGGACACGTTCTGATGGACGAAGTCGGTCAGCTTGCCAAAATGGTCTTGAATTGCGAGCGACCGGGTATGAATCCGGCGGCCCAGATAGGCTTCGAGCGCCGGCAATGCCAGGAGGGGAACCAGGGTCAGGGCGCCCAGGAGCGGATTCACGTGGAGCATCGCGGGGACCAGGATCAGGGTCCGGGTCGCGGTGTCCACGAGGTACATCAGGGCCGGCCCGGCGACCATCCGCACCGCGAGGAGGTCGTTCGTCGCTCGGGCCATGAGATCGCCGGTCGGGGTCCGGTCGTAAAAGCTCTGCGGCAGCGATTCGAGCTTCCGGAACAGCGTGTTACGGAGGTCGTATTCGACTTTTCGGCTGACCGCGTTGAGCAGTTGGCGCATGACGTAGCGGAGGATGCCGCCCGCGACGGCGGCAGCCACCAGCAAGAGCGCCGCGCGGCGCACGTGCGTGAGCGGGTCCGGCCCGCCGAGCGCATCGATGCCGTTCTGCAACAGTTTGGGCGCCAAAGTGTTGATTAGATTCGACCCGATCACTGCCACGAAGCCCACCACGTACGCCGTGGTGTACTTCTTGAGGTAGGGAAAAAGGGTCTCGAGCTCGCGCATCAGGAGGTAGCCATGAGAATGACGACAGCGGTCGGGTTCGTACTGAGTGTCGCGGTCGCGGCCTGCGGCAAGAAAAGCGGTGGCGATGCCGCGGTGCAAGATTCGACCGGGCGCGACTTGTCCTTGGCACCGGTCGATTCGAGCGCGAAGCTGAACGATAAGCCGGTGCCGGCCGAGAGCAGCGCGACGCCGCCGCCCGCGCCGCCGCGGCCGAGCCCAGCGCCGCTCAAACGGCCGCCGCCGCGTCCCGCGCCCTCGCCGGCACCCCCGCCGGCCGCGACGCCGGCTCCCGCGCCGGCTCCAGCCCCTGCACCGGCGCCTGCGTCCCGGCGACTCGAGTCCGGCCAGGTCGTCACGCTCAAGTCGACCCAGGAATTCGGGACCAAGACCCACAAGGCCGGCCAGACGATCACCGCCACCGTGCCCGAAGACCTGAAGGACGATCGCGGCAATACCGTGATTCCGGCAGGCTCGGTGGTGACGTTGACGATCTCGGAGCTCGTCGTCTCCGAGAACAAGGACGATCCAGGGAAATTGACGCTCAAGGCCACGTCGGTCTCGATCAACGGCGAAAGCCGGCCGCTGTCCGGCGTCAGCACCTCGGTCGAGTACGCGCTGAAAGGGCGGGGGGTGAAGGCCGGCGACGCCGCGAAAGTCGGCGCCGGTGCGGCCGCGGGCGCCGTCATCGGACGGGTGATCGGGAAGGGCAAGGGCACCGTCATCGGCGGGGTTATTGGAGCCGCCGCCGGCACCGCCATCGCGATCAACTCCGCGGACCGAGACGTGGTCGTGCCGGTCGGTGCGAAGATCGTGTTGAAACTGACCGACGGGTTTTCGATTAGCTGAGCAGTGGCAGTGGCAGTGGCAGGAGCTGACTGCCACTGCCACTTCGTACTGCCACTCCTCTTCCTTCAGTAGCCAGCCCCGCCTCCCCCGCGCCGCGGATCGCTCGCGCCGAGCCAGCCCGTTGCGGTCCGGATGATCGCCTCGACATCGCCCATGTGCCCGTGCGGCGCCACCCGATGGCCCATCTGCTCGAGTCGGCGAACGGTCTCCGGGAGGAAGCCGTCCCGCTCGATCATGATTTGATCCGGCAGGCCCTGATGGTGGACCCGCGGCGCCGCGAGCGCGGCCGCGAGCGACATCCCGTGATCGATCACGTTCGAGATCACGTGATACACCTGGGTGATGATGGTGGGGCCGCCCGGCGTGCCGACCACCATGAACAACCGTTTCGCCGAATCCAGCACGATGGTCGGCGTCATCGCCGAGAGCATTCGCTTGCGCGGCGCGATCGCGTTGGACTCGCCTTGGACCAGCCCGTAGAAATTCGGTTTCCCCGGCGCGGTGGTGAAATCGTCCATCTCGTCGTTGAGAAGGAACCCCGCGCCTCTCACCGTGACGCCGCTGCCGAAGCTGTTGTTCAGCGTGGTGGTCGTGCTCACCGCCGTGCCTTG
>DATJGQ010001153.1:0-10578 GCA_035494815.1 Gemmataceae bacterium | reverse complement strand
GGCGCCGCCGGGGCCTTGACCCTGGGCTTCTTTCGGGAGGGCACGGCGGCGACGGCGGTCGCTTCTTTGGCCGCTGCGGTTTCAACTTGCTCGCGTAGCTTGCGCCGATTCAGAGTGCGGGTTGCCATGTCAGACCGCTTTCGGCCAGGAAGACGGATGTTCGCAGGCGGCCGCGAGGGGCGCACTGCGGCGCGAATCCCGCGGGCGTGTCCGCGCGAGGAAAGAAGCAGGGAACCAACTCCCGCTCCGCACGCTTGATGTCCGCCAGATCCGGAGAATTGTTTCTGGGGAGGAGGAAGGCATCAGGAATGGAGCACCGCTGACATTGTATCGGCACGTCTGCCGAGGACCACTGCCGGTGCGGCGCTCGGCCGCGAGGATAAGAACCCGATCGACAACTTGTTAGACTTTGCTTTCGCACCGGACTCCGGGTATAGTCACGGACGCTTCGGGCATAATGCCCGGGCCGCAGGAAGAAGAGAACGAACAAGCTTGCCTTGCCATCGTCCCGTCTCGGCGACTTCATCCGGACTCACCTCCGTAGGTAGCCTGAGAGTGCGGTCGGTACCGTCTGTGCGGGGAGGCGTCGTCCCGCCCCGCGTTCGTCCGTCTTCCGTGTCATTGCCGGCATGGGTCTTAGTGTGCGCGGGACCACCCTGTCCCGCAGAAGGTGCCGTATGAGTAAGAAGCTGTATGTCGGGAATCTGACCTACGAGGTCACGGACGCCGAGCTGGCGAAGATGTTCGAGGCCCATGGGGCCGTCAAATCCGCCCAGGTCATCATGGACCGGGATACCGGGCGGTCCAAGGGGTTTGGGTTCGTCGAGATGACGAACGACCAGGAAGCGCAGGCGGCCATCACCGCCCTAAACGGCCAGCAGGTAAACGGCCGGGCGCTCACCGTGAATGAGGCACGACCGAGGGAGGACCGCGGCGGGCGCGGCGGCTCGGGCGGCCGAGGTGGTTCCGGCGGCGGGGGCTACGGCCGCCGCTATTGACGCACCACCAAGGTCGGGAGTAAGCACGACGTCCGGCCGGGGTCGAGGCGACGAGTCGCGCACCGAAAGGCATGGTCGCCAGAGGGTCGGCCGTTATGTCACAAAAACCTGTTTACGGGGCCGCCACCGCGGCGCACCCACCGCCGGCGGCGCGGGGCGCGTTGAAGTTCAGCTCCGGCGACCGATTCTACGCCGACCTCCGGCGGCGGGTCGATCATTACTTCCTCACGACCGGCCAGACGAGACGTGCCGACCCGCAAACGTACTTGAAGGCGGCGGCGCTCGCTGGCTGGCTGACGGCATCGTACGCGCTGCTGCTGTCCTTCGCCGGGACCTGGTGGCTGGCCGTGCCGCTGGCGGCTTCGCTCGGACTGGCGATGGCGGCGGTCGGCTTTAACGTCATGCACGACGCCGGCCACCGCGCGTTCTCCAGCCGACGCTGGGTCAACAAAATCATGTCGATGTCCCTCGACCTGATGGGTGCCAGTTCGTACGTCTGGGCCCGGAAGCACAACTCGATTCACCACAGCTATACGAACGTCACGGGCCACGACGACGACCTCAACGTGGGCGCGCTCGGCCGCCTGTCACCGTATCAGCGATGGCTGCCGTTTCACCGGCTGCAACAATACTATCTGTGGGCCTTCTACGGCCTGCTGCCGGTAAAGTGGTTGCTCTTCGACGACTTTCGGGACGTACTCACGGGCCGCATCGGCCGACACCGGCTCGCCCGGCCCAAGGGCTGGGACTTGGCCACCCTCCTCGGCGGCAAGGCGACGGCCCTAACTCTGACGTTCGTAGTTCCACTCTGCCTTTATCCGCTGTGGGTCGTATTGCTCTTGTACGGCGTGGTGACCGTCGTGCTCGGCGTCGTGCTCAGTGTCGTTTTCCAACTTGCGCACTGCGTGGAGGATGCGGCCTTTCCCGTGCCGCCGGACGAGAGCGGCCGGATGGACTCCCATTGGGCCGTCCACCAGGTCCAGACGACGGTAGACTTCGCCAGGGGGAGCCGACTGCTGACGTGGTTGGTCGGAGGACTGAATTACCAGATCGAACACCACCTCTTCCCGCAGATCTGCCATGTCCACTATCCGGCGCTGGCGCCGCTGGTCGAGGAGGCGAGCGCACAATACGGCGTCCGGTACACCGCGCACCTGTCCCTGTTCGGGGCGGTTGCTTCGCACTTCCGCTGGCTCCGGCGAATGGGGATGGCGGACCCCGCAGGTCGGCGCTCCGTCGCGTGAGTGCTTGAGTGTGCTTTGACGGGCCGTTGTAGTGTCATCTACCGCTCCGTTCGTTGGTCCCCAAGCGGCGTGGCAAATCCGCTGGGTCTTGCCTTGCGAGTCTCCTTTTCCTCGTACCAAACGATGTCCGAGACCGCCGGCTCGCCCGAGAGCACCGCGTGGACGTCGGCGAGGAGCCGTTTCATCTCGGTCTTACCCGACGCACTGAACCGCTGCAACCACGCGAACGATCCGTGGTGAAAGTGCGCCAGCCAGGACTGATCGTCGTACCACGCGCTCAGGCCGATCCAGAAGAGCTTCTGATTGCGCCGGGCGAAAACGACGACGCCCCAGTCCTCCTGGCACAGCTCGCGATCGATCTCGATTTCCGGAATCCGGCGCAGCAAATACGCGAACCATCGCGCGCCGCTGACAGCCAGAATGTCCTCCGTGTCGGGAAGCGGCACAAACTTGGCCGGATGCCGGAAGCTTACGTTGGTTCGCATAAGACTGATCGTCTCGCGCACACACGATGTCAACGCGCCTTGTCCAGGTTAACAAAGTCCTTCACCCGCAATTCGTGCACCGTGCCGCCGTCCAGGCCCGGGACCATCACCCAAAGAGTGAGTCGATCGAGCCGCGTGCGGTCGCCGGTGAATGTGACCACGACGCGCCCCGGTTTGGAACGGTCCTCGCGTAACGGCGCCGTCGCGAGAAGCTTATCGCCGTCGCTGACTCGCAAGTTTACTTCGCTAAAGTTCCTCAGTTCGCCCTCAAGCTTGAATTCCAGGTCCACGCGGACGTCGACCGGGCCGGCCGCGTGCGAGCGGACTTCCATGCCCAGTTGCTTGGCGCCTTCCAATGATACGGGCGCAATCCCCCACAAGGCATAGCACGGGCTGGGGGCGTGGGCGAGGACGGCTGTCGCGACCAAGATCCTGGCGAAGATTCTCATCGGGGACCAGCTCCATTTCGTGGTTGCGCCATTCGCCGAGCGGGCACCGCGCCGCTCATCTCGAACTATCTAATTAGACGACGCCGAGCCCCTCTGGTTTGTCCCGCCGACGCAGCGGCGCGGTACAATCGCCGTACACTCATTCAAGAGATTACCGATGAACGCTCGACAGGGCTGGTTGGCAAGTCTTGTGATCACTCTCGCGGCCGGGTCGTTGTCCGCCGATGACCTTGGCCAAGCGCCGAAGCCCGCCTCGACGCCTTTCGAGCCGACGCGCGTCTGGACCGTCCAGGTCACCCTCCCCGCCCGCGAGTGGGAGGCAATGCAGCCGGCCAATCGTGGCCTCTTCTCGCTGTTCAGCCCGGCAACTCCCAAGGCCGCCGACGGCTCGGCCCGTAAGGTCAAGCATAACAACTTCGGCGCCGACCTGGCGTGGGCGAAAGGCGACGTCGTCGTCGACGGGGCGACCTTCAGCGGCGTCGGCGTCCGCTACAAGGGCAACGGCACAATCGGCGACGCGACGAACACGATTAAGAAGTCGATCAAGATCGACCTCGGCCAGTTCGGCCGGACGGCGCGATTTCATGGCGCCAAGACGATCAACCTCCACTGCGAAGTGACCGACCCGTCCAAGTGCCGCGAGGCCCTCGGCTATGAGATTTACCGGTCGGCTCGCGTGCCCGCGCCACGGACCGCCCTGGCCGAAGTTCACCTCACCGTCCCCGGCAAGTACGACCGCGAACGGCTCGGCCTCTACACCGTCGTCGAGCAGATCGACAAGACCTTCCTCCGCGACCGTTTCGGCACGGACGAAGGCCTGCTCATGAAGCCCGAAGGCCTCCGCGAGTTCGCCGACCTCGGCGACGATTGGGAGAAGTACAAGAAAATCTACGTCCCGAACCGCGACGCGACTCCGAGCGAGGCGAAACGAATCATCGCGTTCGCCCGCCTGGTCGCGAAAGGCGACGACGCCGCGTTCGCCAAGGACATCGGCTCGTATCTCGACGTCGATGCCTATCTGCGGTTCTTGGCCGTGACAGCGTTCATCGTCAACCCTGACAACTTCCTCAACCTCGGCCACAATGCCTACCTTTACTTGCACCCGAAGACCGGCCGGCTGCATGTCATTCCGTGGGACCTCGACCGCGCGTTCGCGAACTTCTTGCTCTTTGGGACGACACGGCAGCAATTGGACCTGAACCTGTCTCATCCGTATCCGGGGACGCACAAGTTGACGGAGCGGGTGCTGGCGTTGCCAGTCGTGCGCGAGCGGTACAAGGCGCTGCTCGCCGAACTCGCGGCCACCAGTTTCGCCAAGGACCGGCTCATGGCGGAAGTCGATCGGCTCACCGCAGCCACCCGCGAGATGATCGCCCGGGACGTCAAGGCCGCCGAGGCACGAAAGGAACCGGGCTCGGGCGGACTGGCGACGCCGACCATCGTGCCGCCGCCCGATCTCAAGACGTTCGTCGAGCGGCGAACGGCTTCCCTCGCGGCGCAAATCGCCGGTAAGCCGGGCCACGTCCCCTCGACGAACATCAAGCTCGGTGAACTTATCGCCGAACCGATGCTGGCCTTGCTCGACGCCGACAAGGACGGGCGGCTTTCCAAGGCCGAATGGCTCGCCGCCGCTCAAGCGGTATTCGACGACTGCAAGAAGGACGACGCGGGCCGAACTGACGAGCAGGGCCTCGCCGCCGCGCTCGACAAGCGGTTCGGCCCTCCGGCCGATGCGAAAGGATTTCGCCCCGGACAGGTCGTCGCCCCGCCGATCATGAAACTCGCCGACACCGACGGCGACAAGAAACTGTCGTCGGACGAACTCCGCGCCGCCATGGACAAGCTGTTCGACCAATTCGACCGGGACAAGTCCGGTTACGTCGACGAACAGGCGTTCGGCGAACTGCTCAACACCCTGTTCCCGAACCTGGGCGGACCGCCGCCCCCGCCGAAGAAGGACGACAAGAAGCCGTGAGCCCGCCAGGCCCGACCATGACGCCCCGGTGGTACGCGCTGGCCCTCGACGCGAATCAGTTGCTGGACCAGCAGCGGCTCGACGAGGCGGTCGACCGCGCCGCGGAATCGCTCCGGCTGAACGCCGACGGCGGGCTCGCGCACTACGTCCTGGGGATGGTGCGATGGAATCGCGGCCGACTTCCGGAGGCGACCGACCACCTCCGCCGGGCGGTCGCCATCCGGCCGGACCTGGCGGCCGCCCAGTTCGGCCTGGGCCTGTGTCTGGCCCACGCCGACGACCATGACGGGGCGCTGCGGCAATTTGACCTGACGCTGATCCTACAGCCCGACCACGCCTCCGCCCGTTTCCGGCGGGCGATGGAGTTTCTCCGCCGCGGGCGGTACGCGGACGGCTGGGTCGATTACGAGTGGCGATGGGTGTCAAGTCAGCTGACGCGGCCGGATGTGCCCCGCTTCAAGTGGGACGGCCGTCCGCTCAACGGCCGGTCGCTCTTCGTGCACACCGAGCAGGGCGTCGGCGACGTGCTGATGTTTCTGCGGTTCCTCTCGCGGGTCAAGCAGGGCCCCGGCGACCGGCTCGTCTTCGCCTGCCAGAAACCGCTGCAGCCGCTATTGCGGAACATCCCCTGGGTGGACGAGTGGTTCCCGATCGACGAGCCGGGCGAGATCAACTTCGACATCTACATCCCGATGCTGAGCCTGCCGGGCGTTCTCCGCCTCGGCGCGGCCGACATCCCGTTCCTTGTGCCGTACCTCACGGCTCATCCCGCCCGCGTCGAAGCCTGGCGGCCGCGAGTCGACGGCCTACCGGGAAAGAAGGTGGGCCTTTGCTGGCAAGGCAGCCCGACGTTCGCGAGCGACCCGTTCCGCTCGATCCCGCTGCGCGACTTCGCGGCGTTGGCGGCGGCGCCCGATGTCACGCTCGTGAGTCTCCAAAAAGGCCCGGGCGAAGATCAAATCGCGGCAAACCGCGCCGCAGTGCCGCTGACGGTCTTCCCCGATCTGGACGCCGCCGAGCCGTTCATGGACACGGCCGCGGTGATGCAGCACCTGGACCTCGTCGTCTCGGCCGATACATCCATCGCTCACTTGGCCGGCGCACTCGGCCGGCCGGTCTGGGTCGCGCTGGGGACCGACAGCGACTGGCGGTGGGGGGCCGACCGATCGGACACGCCGTGGTATCCGACCGCGCGGCTTTTCCGTCAGAAGATATTCGGCGACTGGCCGGGAGTCGTCGCGGAGATGGCGGCGGCGCTGGTGGCGGGACCAACGGCCCGCGCCGCACCGGCGGTTCATTTTGAAGAATGTCGTGTCCCAGTTTCCGCCGGCGAGTTGATCGACAAGATTACGATCCTGGAGATCAAGCTCGAGCGGATCGCCGACGCGGCGAAACGGGCGAACGTCAGTCGCGAGTTGGAGCTGCTCCGGTCCGCTCGCGCCGAATTGCTGCCGTCGTCGCCGGAACTCACCGCGGTAACGACCCGCTTGCGTGCGGTCAACGAGCGGCTTTGGGACGTCGAGAACGGCGTGCGCGCCTGCGAGGCGGCCGGCGACTTCGGCGACCGGTTCGTCGCCCTCGCCCGGTCGGTCTATGTCGCGAACGACGAGCGCGCCGCGCTGAAACGGCGGATCAACGACCTGGTCGGCTCGACGATCGTTGAGGAAAAGTCGTACGTCCCGGCTGCCCCTCCCGCTCCACGCGGCGGAAATGCGATCTAGCAATTCCCGCCCGGCCCGGCTTTCTTGTTGCATTTTTCCGCAAGGAGATCGGCGATTCTCTGCGGGCTCTCGGTGAGTGAGGTGGGCAAATACAGGTCACGCATGCCCTTCACCTTCTTGCGAAGATCGCGGCGGCGGGCATACGTGCCGGCCGCGTCCGGATCGATCAGGTCGATCCCGACCTGAAGATGTCGCGTACCCTGGTACTCCTGCTCGCACGCCACGGTCGCGATGTTGGAGTACGGGACCTGCGCATCCACGGTCGCGGCGCCCGGCCGGGTCACTTGCAGAACATCGTCGCCGAGGATCAATCGCTCAGGGAAGACGGCCCGGCAGAGACACGCGACGCAGCCCGCGAGCCCGCCGAATGCGCCCAGGCCGACCAGGAACCAGGAGAAGAGCGAGTCTTTGGCCAACTGGAACGGCAACAGTCCTTCGCCTTCTTTTTGGCCCCACGAGTTCCAGAGTACAAACCCGCTGAGGAAGCCGAACACGCCCAGGCATAGCGCGTAAAACACCAAGGTGCCGCGGGACGTATCGATGACCGTACCCGGCACGGGCGACGGGGGTTGCTGTTCGGCCAAGTCCGACTTCCTCTGCGACGCGGTTTCTGCCGCTCGGACCTCGGGGAGCGTTACCGGCTGCACCCATCTGCCGAGCACTTGGGCGGCCACGCCCATGGCTCGGAGTTCGAGTCATGCCTTTGGCCGCCGACGCCGGCGAGCCACTCCCGGAACTCCGGCGATGACCAACACACAGCCCAGTCCAACGGCGACCCGCCACCCGCATCGATGGTATTGACGTCGGCCCCGCGGGCGAACAGTAATTTCGCGGCGGCAAGGCTGTTGTTTGCGCAGGCGAAACTGAAGGCCGTCTCGCCGCGCTCGTTTCGGGCGTTGACCGCAGCGCCGGCGTTTAGAAGTGCGGCGATCCGTCGCACGTCGTCGGCACAGACGGCGGCGACCATTTCGTTAGACAGCGGTTCGTCCACGATTTTATCGCTCGTTGCACCGCGTAATGCTTCTGCCGGGGGACTCAAGATTCCGCTCAATACCTCTCCGCCACAAATGTCCGCCCCTTCAAACTCGCCTGATCGTCGTACTCGCCTTTGTTCGATCGCTTGGGCAGCTTGACCTTCTCGCGGTCGACCTTCTTGTACGGGATCCGCTCGAGCAGATGCGAAATGCAGTTCAGCCGCCCACGGCGCTTGTCGTCCGTCGGGACGATCGTCCACGGCGCGTCCTTCGTATCCGTCGCCTCCAGCATCCGGTCGCGGGCCCGGGAGTACGCGTACCAGCGCGAGTACGATTCCAGGTCCATCGGGCTCAGCTTCCACTGCCGCAACGGGTCCTCGACGCGGGCCTCGAACCGCCGGTGCTGCTCTTTCTGACCTACCTCCAGCCAGAACTTGATCAGCAGGATGCCCGATTGGACGATGTGACTTTCGAAGATTGGGCAGATCTCCAGGAACTTGTCGTACTGCTCGTCGGTGCAGAAGCCCATCACGTGCTCGACGCCGGCGCGGTTATACCAGCTGCGGTCGAAGATGACGATCTCGCCCGCGGCGGGGAAGTGCTGCATGTAACGCTGCACATACAGTTGCGTCTTCTCACGGTCGGACGGCGACGGCAAGGCCACCAGCCGAAAGACCCGCGGGCTCACTCGCTCGGTGATCGCCTTGATGGTCCCGCCTTTGCCGGCCGCGTCGCGGCCCTCGAACACGACGATCGCGCGCACGCCTTTGTGCACGACCCATTGCTGGAGCTTGCACAGCTCGGTTTGCAGCTTCTGCAACTCTTTTTCGTAGTGCTTGCGTTTCATCTTCGAGTCGCTCGCGTCCGACGGGTGCTTTGACATATGATGCTCCCCCCTGCCAATCAACCGAAGACGGCGCGCTTGACGATCGCGACAACCGCTCCCATGATCGCCCCGCTTGCGAACACCGGCAACCCAAGTATTACAACGGCTCCGAGCGTCACTACCGTCCCTTCGCCAACGAACCTCTCGCTGCGGCAAGGACGTTGGTTTCAGGTTGCATGCGGCGCCGGCCGTCAATCCCTTACCTGTTCAAGTTCAGCCCGGAAAGTTATCTTAGCGGCATGTCCGATGTGACACAGATCCTGTGCGCGAACGAGTCCGGCGAGCCCAGGGCCGCGTCCGAACTGCTGCCGCCGGTCGACGACGAGCTGCGGTACACTGAGGGGATGGACGACGGAAGAAGGTGACGGATGGGAATGCCGAGGGGTGAGATCGTAGACCGGCCGATGCTGGCCCGTGCCTGCGGCTGCGTCCAGGAGTTCCAGGTCTACAAAGTGGACAAGTACCAGGAGCAGCGGCGGGCCAAGTTCCAATCGACCCGCTGCCCGGCCTGCGTCGAGAAGTCCCAGGAGACGCACCGGCAGGCGCACGTTCCCAAAGGGGAAGCCTTCGGCCGCCTTCCGGCCGGCGCCGTGGTGACGCTCACCCGCCAACCCGACGGGTCGTGGGCGGGCACGATCGCCGCGGACGGGACGACTGTCGAAGCGACCGAGTCCGCGTCCGGGCCGCAGGCCCTCATGGTCACGCTCGCGCGGCTTTGGCTGAGACGGCGACCGGCCGATCCGAAGTAGGGCACAATACCGCCAATCCTGGTGCGGGTGAAGAACTGAGCGAACGATCCAGAGAAGCCGGCACGGACGCTGACGAAATGACGCGGCACGAGGAATCCGACTTCCTTGCCTACGCAATTGCGCGGGGCAGGTATTCGATCTTCGCCGGAATTGCTGAGTTTGGAAGCGGTTCGCAGCGATTTGCAGCGCGATGCCGTAGGATGCAATGAAGAGGCCCCTCCCGGATTCGAACCGGGGGTGGCGGATTTGCAATCCGCTGCCTTACCACTTGGCTAAGGGGCCTTCGGTGCAGGAATCCTAGCGGTCTGGGTAAGCCGCGTCAATCCGGCCGGAAATGTCGGCCGGGCTCCGTATCCCATTCGGCACGATCCCTCCGACAACTTGAATGGACCCCGTCCGACTCAAATTGGTTCTCGCCGCCCTGTGGTTCTTCCCAGGATTGGCCCTGCTCGCCGTCGAGACGTGGAGCGGCCGGACGGTCGGCGCATTACCGATCGGAAGCGTGCAGATTCCCCTTTCGTGGCTCTTTCTGGTGTTTGCGTCGTTCAATCTCCTGCGGTGGTGGGCGAGCCGGTCGAGCCGCGGGCGCGATGATCAGTGGCGTCAATTTCGCGATCGGCGACGCCAGCGGACCGACCCCGAATCTGAGCCGGACCCGAACTTCCGCTTCGACGATCCGGACTAGGCCCCGATCGGCTGGAGGGTCGACTCATTTTTCTGGCATCCCGGGGCGGCCGGTGTTAGGCTGAGCGGTGCTCCGAGTCGCTCGCGCCAACTCTCCATGTCAGGAGGTCCGCACATGACCCAGCGCCGCAACCGTCCGTGCCCCGACTGCGACCGCGCCCCCGATCTGACCCCCGGCGGCGTTGGTCGCCGCGAGTTCCTCAAGGCCGCGGGCATCGCCGCCGCGACCGCCGCGGGTGGCATCCCGCTGTTCGCCACGCCGAAAGCGGCCGCCGCCCCCACCCGGAACAGCCCGGCGGAGACGGCCGTCACGGCGCTATACGAGACACTTACACCCGAACAGAAGACCGCCGTTTGCTTCTCCTGGGACTACCAGGACACCAAGAACAAGCGCGGCCTACTGCGCACGCACG
>DATJGQ010001152.1:0-7109 GCA_035494815.1 Gemmataceae bacterium | reverse complement strand
TGCACTCCGGGTTCGAGAAGCTGGGCGAGGACCTCGATTACAACCAGTACGTGACGATCGTCGATCGAATGAACTACATTTCGCCCGTCGCCAATGAAGTCGCCTGGTTCGAAGCCGTCGAAAAGTTGATGGGAATCACGATCACCAAACGCTGTCAGTACCTGCGGGTCATTCTGGCGGAGTTGTCGCGCATCAGCGATCACCTGCTCTGTTGCGGGGCGGCGGCCCTCGATCTCGGGGCATTCACCAGCTTTCTCTACGCCTTCTATCAGCGCGAGAAGATCTACGACATCTGCGAGACGGCCTCGGGACAGCGCTTCCATCCGAGCTTTCTGCGCGTCGGCGGATTGATGTCGGACGTGACCGACCAATTCGTGCAGCAAGTGCGCGACTTCATCAAGGGGTTTCCGAAAGCGCACGCTGATATCGTCCGGCTGCTCAACCGCAACCGCATTTTTGTCGATCGCACGAAGAATGTCGGCGTGCTCTCAAAAGCGGATGCGCTCGACCTGAGTTGCACCGGCCCCATCGCCCGGGCCAGCGGGGTCGTCCGCGATGTCCGCAAGGACGAGCCCTATTTGTGTTACAAGGATTTCGATTTCAAAGTGATCTGCGCAACGGCCGGCGATTGCTACGCCCGCTATCTCGTGCGCATGGATGAAATGCTCGAGAGCCTCAAGATCATCACGCAGGCGATCGAAAACTTGCCAACGGGCCCTGTCGACGTCGATGTCGAGAGCAAGGCGGTCATGCCCGACAAGCTGGCGACTTATCGCACGATCGAGGGGTTGATCCAGCACTTCGAACTGATCATGACCAACCGGCAATGGAAGCCGCCGCTCGATGAGGTGTACGCCTGCACCGAATCGCCCAACGGCGAATTGGGGTTCTACGTCGTGTCGGATGGGACGGGACGTGCCTATCGCTGCCGGACGCGCCCGCCGTCGTACATCCATTTCGCGACATTTCCGTATCTGATCGAAGGGCACATGATCAGCGACGTGGTCGCGGTGCTGGGAAGTTTGAATATTATTGCGGCGGAATTGGACAGGTAGTTTCAACGCTCCCCTCTCGAAGACTCGGGTCGCGGCGAAACACAAAAACTATGGCATTCCTTAACGACGACTTGCGCTCGAAGATTCAGGACCTCCTGCCGCGCTATCCGCACAAGCAGGCGGTGACACTGCCGGCGTTGCACATCGTGCAGGACGCGCTGCGTTGTGTGCCGCAGCCGGCGATCCGCGAAATCGCTGAGTTGCTGGATTTGAGTCCCGCCGAAGTGCTCGACACGATGACCTTTTACGGCTTCTTTCGCACCGAAGAGAATCCGCTGGGCAAAACGCGGCTGTGGATGTGCCGCAGCCTCGCGTGCATGCTCCGTGGCAGCGACGATTTGACGAAGTACTTGTGTCAGTCGCTCGGCGTCAAGATCGGCGAGACGACCGCGGACAAGAAGATCACGCTGGAAATTGCCGAGTGCATCGGCGCCTGCGAGGGGGCGCCGGCGGTGTTGGTGGAAGACGCGTACGTGCTGGATGTGACCAACGAGAAGGCGGACCAGTTGGTGCAGAAGTTACGCGCTTGACCACCAGCCCGAAGCGCCAGCGAGGGATGCGAGTCGTAAACCCTCGCTGGCGCTTCGGGCTGGTAGGAGATCGAGATGCCCGATTACCAGCCCGTCCTCCTGGCCCGTGTCGACAAGCCCGACGGCCACACGCTCGCGTCGTACCGGGCCGACGGCGGCTACAAGACCTACGAGCGCGTCATCAAGGAGATGCAGCCGGGCCAGGTGATCGACACCGTCAAGGCGTCCGGCCTGCGCGGACGCGGCGGGGCCGGGTTCCCGACCGGCGTGAAATGGACATTTTTGCCGAAAGATCATCCCGGCCCGATTTACCTGTGCCTGAACGCCGACGAGAGCGAGCCGTGCACGTTCAATAACCGCGTCCTGATGGAGAAGGACCCGCACCAGGTTCTCGAAGGGGCGATGATCGCCGCGTTCGCGACCAAGGCGTCGACCGTCTACTATTACATCCGCTACGAGTACGGTCCCGCCTATCGCGCGACCCAGGCCGCGATCGACGAACTCTACGCCGCCGGGTTGCTCGGGAAGAGTATCCTCGGCACGAATTTCAGCCTGAACATCTATACGCACCGCGGGGCCGGGGCGTACATCTGCGGCGAGGAGACCGGGCTGATCGAATCGCTCGAAGGTAAGCGGGCGTGGCCACGGATCAAGCCGCCGTTCCCGGCCGTCGAAGGCGCCTTCCGTAAGCCGACCGTCGTCAATAATGTCGAGACGCTCGCCTGCGTCCGCCACATCCTCGACCGCGGGGCCGATTGGTTCAAGTCGATCGGCGTCCCCCCCGACCCGAAAAACCCGCGCGACGCCGGCAGCTACGGGCCGAAACTCTACAACTTGTCGGGTCACGTGAACAAAACCGGGACGTTCGAGATCCCACTCGGCATCACCGTCCGACAACTGATCGAGCAATACGGCGGCGGCGTCTGGAAAGGGCGGAAGGCGAAGGCGGTCGTGCCCGGCGGGTTGAGCATGGGCCTCATGACCGAAGCCGAGTTCGACACGCCGCTCGACTTCAACGGCCCCGGCAAGGTCGGCTGTCTCGGCCTCGGCACCGCGGCCGTCACGGTCATCGACGACCAGACGAGCATGGTGGACGTGCTCTGGAACATCACGCGCTTTTTTTCCCACGAGTCCTGCGGCCAATGCACGCCGTGCCGCGAGGGCACGGCGTGGATGTTCAAGATCGTCGACCGCCTCCGCCGCGGGCTCGGACGGCTCGAAGACCTCGACATCCTCGCGGAGGTCGGCGACCGCATCGGCATCATGCCCGGCACGACCATCTGCGGCCTGGCCGACGGCGCCGGCTGGCCGGTGAAGAACGCGATCAAGAAGTTTCGCCCGGAATTCGAAGCGTATATCAGAGCCGCGAGCGTGATTGAGCGGGGCGGTCGTGCGCTCGCGCTGGCCGCTCATTAGGTCATAGAATACGGCTCGTCATCGGAGGATGATTCGATGTCGCGCGTGCTCCTGGTCGCCTGTCTGTTCGCCCTCGGCTGCGGCCACCGCACGTCCGGTAGCGTCGCCGCCAAGCCCGACCCGAAAGACACCATGCCCGCCACCGAGCGCGTCCGCCGCGCCGTGCCGGTGCTCAATCGCACGCTGACGCAGAACGATCTCAATCAACTCCGTACCTTCATGGAAAACGTGCGGGCCGAGAAAGGCTCCTACCCGAGGTCGATCTCCGACATGCCGGACCTGGCCCGCGACGCCCCGAAGCTCGCCAACGCCGTCAACACCGGCGAGCTGGTGATCAAGGGTGGTGAGAACGGCGTGCTCGCTTACGAGGCCGCCGCGATCGAAGAGCGCGGCAGCGTCGTCACGACCGACGGCGTCCAGGTCATGACCGCCGACGAACTCAAACAAAAGCTCGGCCAGTCGCGCTAGAGAGGACCCACCCGCGCTCATGGCGACCGTCTACGTCAACGGCTCCCCCGTCACGATCGGCGACAAGGAACGCCTCAACTGCGTCCAGGCGGCGGAACGGGCCGGCGTCCTCATCCCGCACTACTGCTGGCACGCGTCACTCACCGTCGTCGCCAGTTGCCGCATGTGCCTCGTCGAATTCGGCGAGATGAAAGACGGCAAGCCCGCGCTGCAGCCGAAGGTCGTCCCCGGCTGCCAGACGCCGGTCAAAGACGGCTCGGTCATCGTCACCGACTCGCCGAAGGCCAAGGCCGCCCAGGCGCAGACGCTCGAAGCGCTCCTGCTCAATCATCCGCTCGACTGCCCCGTCTGCGACAAGGCCGGCGAGTGTAAGCTGCAGGACTACAGCTACGAGTTCGGCAACGCGGAAAGCCGGATGATCGATCGGAAGAACACGCCGCCGAACAAGCCGCACATCAGTTCGAAGATCACGCTTTTCACGGACCGCTGCATCATGTGCTCGCGGTGCGTGCGGTTCACCCGCGAGATCACCGGGACGGCCGAACTGACCATCGTCAACCGTGGCGACCATTCCGAGATCGACATCTTCCCCGGCCAGCCACTGGAGAACAAGCTTTCCGGCAACGTCGTCGACCTGTGCCCGGTCGGCGCGTTGTGCTCCAAAGACTTCCTTTACAAGCAGCGGGTCTGGTTCCTCAAGGATTACGACAGCGTCTGCGCCGGCTGCGCGACCGGCTGCTCGATCCACCTCGACGCGAACAAGGACGTCGTCTTCCGCCTGCGGCCGCGCGAGAACCCGGAGGCGCAGGGCTGGTTCATGTGCGACGAGGGCCGGTTCGGCTATCACTACGTCAACGACAATAACCGGCTCAAGCGTCCGACGGTCGCCGGCACGGCCAAGCCGTGGACGCACGTCATCGCCGAGTTGAAGGACAAGCTCGCCGCAGCCGCGACCAAAAACGCCGCGGGCGTCGGGGTCATGCTTTCCCCATTTTTGACCTGCGAAGAAGCGTACCTTTTCGCGACTTACTTTAAGGGACTGTCGAAGGGCGTGCGCCTCTTCCTCGGCCCGGTGCCGGTGGTCGGGACCGACGACACCTACCCGAAGGACCGCCGCGGCAAGCCGATCGAACCGGTCAAGTTCACCATCCGCGCCGAGAAGTGCCCGAACCGCCGCGGCGTCGAGGCGGTGCTCAAGCACTTCCAGGGCGAGGTTCAGCCGTTCGAGCGGGTCGTCGAAGCCGCCGACAAAGGACAGTTGCAGGCGGTGTGGCTGGCCGCGAGTTATCCGCAAGGTGGCGGGTATCCCGTGGCGGGACCGTGGCTGAGCGACGGGCAGGCGAAGTCGTTGCGGAAGGCGAATCTCGTCATCGTGCAGGACCTGTTCGCGACGCCGCTGAGCGCCGCCGCCGACTACCTACTCCCCGGCACGGCGTGGGCCGAGAAGGAAGGCACATTCGTCAATCACGCCGGGCTGGCCCAGGCGATCGCGAAGGCGTCGAACGCCCCCGGCGAGTGCCGCACCGAAGGTCAGGTCGCCGCCGACCTGCTCGACCGACGAGGCTTATTGCGCGCCAATCTCGTCCGGGCGGAGATGGCCAAAGTGGTGCCGTCGTTTCGGGAATTGGTGGAGAAGATGCCTAAGACCGGTCAGCGGCTCGCGCTGAATTAGGAACTCGTTCCGCCGCGACCCGCGTCTTCGAGGGGAGCGCTAGCTGCCAGCGCTCCCCTCGAAGACGCGGGTCGCGGCGGAACGGCAATTGAGATTTGCTATGCTCGACTGGCTCTCCGCCCAGCACCTGCTGACGCCGATCATCGTCATGCTGGTGCTGGTCGGCACGCTGCTCGGCGGGGCCCTCTACCTCGTGCTGCTGGAGCGCAAGATCTCCGCCTGGATGCAGGATCGCATCGGCCCGAACCGCCTCGGCCCCGGCGGCGTCTTCCAGCCGATCGCGGACGCGCTCAAGATCTTTTTCAAGGAAGACATTATCCCGGCACATGTGGACAAGCTTTTCTTCGTCGCCGCCCCGGGCATTGCGGTCGCGACCGCGCTCATGGCCCTCGCCGTCGTTCCGATCGGCCCGACCATGCCCCCGCCGCATGCCGTCGACGTCCGCGAGCCGGAGAGCCTCAAAAACTATCAGGAAACCTACCACTCCACGCCGCAGATCATGATCGCCCCGGGCACGGACGTCGGCGTCCTGTTCGTCCTCGCGGTCGGCAGCCTCAACGTTTACGGCGTCATCCTCGGCGGCTGGTCGAGCAACAACAAATACTCGATGCTCGGCTCACTGCGGTCCTCCGCCCAGATCATCAGCTACGAAATCCCGATGGGCACCGCCCTCCTGGCGGTCATCCTCTACAGCGGCTCGATGAACCTCGAAAAGATTATCGACGCCCAGGTCGGCCGCGACGGCATCGGCTGGAACATCCTGTTTCAGCCGCTCACGTTTCTGATGTTCCTGATCGCCGTGTTCGCCGAGTGCAGCCGGCTGCCGTTCGACCTGCCGGAGGCCGAACAGGAGTTGGTCGGCGGGTACCACACCGAGTATTCGAGCCTGAAATTCGTCTTCTTCTACCTCGCCGAATACATCCACATGGTGACGACCAGCTTCCTGATGTCGATCCTGTTCCTCGGCGGCTGGCACTTCCCGGGCCTCTCGACGATCGGCGGCGAAGGGACGGTGCTCAACTACGTCGTCAAGATTCTCATCCTCGGCGCGAAGGTCGGCGGGTTCATCACCTTCTTCATGCTGATCCGCTGGACGATCCCGCGGTTCCGCTACGACCAGCTGATGGGCCTGGCGTGGCAGACGCTGATCCCGCTGTCGCTGGTGAGCCTGGTGCTGGTGATGATCGTCCGCCAGAACGACTGGCCGCCTTTTGTATTGCTGCCGCTCCAGTTGGGCCTGTTGGTCGCCGTCGGGGCGCTGCGATTGCGCCGGCCGCGCGTGCCCGTCGTCATCCGCACCGGCAAACACCCGGCACTGATTACTTAGCCGCTTGCGGCTATGCGCGCAATCCCTAATCCATACACATATGCCAATCGCTCCGACGGACGTGTACTGGGTCGAAGAGCCGAAGATGGGACTGGCGGAGCTCCTCTACCTCCCCGCCATCGCCCAGGGCCTCGGCACGACGATCCGCCACATCTTCAGCCCGAAGATCACCGAGCAATACCCCGAGCAGGAGCCGAACCTGCCGGCGAACTACCGCGGCGTGCATCGCCTGAACCGCGACCCCGACGGCCGCGTCAAGTGCGTCGCCTGCTACATGTGCTCCACCGCCTGCCCCGCCCATTGCATCGACATCGTCGCCGCCCCGTCGCCCTGGCCGGACCGCGAGAAATACCCCGAGACGTTCGTCATCGACGAGTTGCGGTGCATTTACTGCGGCATGTGCGAGGAGGCCTGCCCGGTCGACGCGATCGAACTGACGTCTCTCTACGACCTGACCGGCCTCTCCCGCGAGGAGATGATGTTCGATAAGGAGAAGCTGCTGTCCGTGTTCGACCAGACGGCCCACGCGCCGGGGACGAAAGACCCGATTCGTAGCCGCCCCGGTCCGTTGAGTGTGGCCAGCGAGCCTCCACAACCGACACCAGCCCGAAGCGCGAGCGAGGGATGAATTGCTCATCCCT
>DATJGQ010001151.1:0-2103 GCA_035494815.1 Gemmataceae bacterium | reverse complement strand
CGTCGGCAACGGCCTCGGCGTGGTCGCCGGCGACTTCGACCGCGACGGCCATATCGACATCTTCGTCGCAAACGATCGAACGCCCAATCATCTCTGGTCCAATCAGGGCGGCGGCCGCTTCGTGGAGTCGGCGCTGACGATGGGCGTGGCGCTCGATCAGGACGGGACTGCGAAGTCGGGCATGGGCGTCGACGCGGTTGACGTGGACGACGACGGCGATCTCGATCTGCTCGTGGTGAACCTCGACGGCGAATCAGATTCCTTCTTCCGCAATCGCGGGAAATTCTTCGGCGACGACACCGCAGCCGTGGGCCTGCGCACGGCGAGCCGGCCGTTTACCCGGTTCGGCACCGCATTCGTCGATTTCGACAACGACGGCTACGTCGATCTGTACGAGGCGAACGGTCGTGTGGGGTTACAGTCCGAGCGCTACGGGCCGGACCCGTACGCCGAGCCCAGCCTGCTCTTTCGGGGCTTCGCCGGGCCGCGGTTCGAAGAGGTGGCCCCGCGCGGCGGCACCACGCCGCCGCTCGCTGCGACCAGCCGCGCGGCGGCCTTCGGCGACGTCGACAACGACGGCGCGATCGATATCGTGGTGGTCAACCGCGACAGCCGCCCGTTCCTGCTGCACAACGTCGTCCGCCCGCGCGGCCACTGGGCGACGTTTCGCGTCCTCGAAGAGCACGGCCGCGACGCGCTCGGCGCCGAGGTCACGCTGAAAGTGGGCGACCGAGCGATCCGCCGCGATGTGCGCGCCGCGTACAGCTACCTTGCGAGCAACGATCCCCGCGTCCACGTCGGCTTGGGGTCGGCCACTGCCGCGCAGAACGTGGTCGTCCGGTGGACGGATGGAACACAGGAAGGGTTCGGCGATATCGCCGCCGATCGGATCACAATGCTTCGGCGCGGGACAGGGCGGAGACAGTAAAACCTCGATTCATCGACTCTCAGTGATCCGGAGAGTGCGGTTGACCTCGAGCTGCCGCGTCTCGACCTGCTTTCGACCGGACGGCCAGTCGACCTCGATGCGTTCGATGCGGTCGGCGTCTCCCAGCCCGAAATAGAGCGGCAGCGCGCTGTGCGACAGGTAGCCGGATTTGCCGTCGTTGTACTTCGTGAACACCCGGCCGCCGGCGCGCACGCGGACGGTCGCGCCGAGCCCATCGCGATTCGACGCGGTGCCGGTCAGCGCCACCGCAATCCAGTGGATCGGCCGGCGCTGCGCGAGGTCGCTGACCAGAACCTGCGGCGCCGAATTGAAATCGTTGGTGACGATGTCGAGATCGCCGTCGCCGTCGAGATCGAATATCGCGGCCGAGCGGCTGCCGAGCGGGGCCATCACGCGGATCTTTCCCGACTGTCCGCGGCAGAGATCGGTGCCGATTCCCTCCTGCAGGCAATCGAGGTCGAACCACGGCGTGTGCGTCCGGCCGCCGCTGCGCGGTTCGATGCCGAGAATGAACTCGGCGTCGAGGAACTTCTCGCCCCGGTTGTTCAACAGCATCGAGTTGATGCCGTAGCGGTGCGGGTAGTTCATGCTCGAGGCGACAAAGATGTCGTCCCACCCGTCGGCGTTCACGTCGCCCACGCTTGGGCCCCAGGGCCAGTAGGTCTCCGCGCCGGCGCGATCGGACATCTCCTCGAACCGCCCCCCGCCCTGGTTGTGGAACAGCGCGTTGCCGAAGACGAACGTATCGGCGGCGCCGCCGAGCATGTGATCGTCGGGATGGACCGCCGCTTTTTCCTTCTCGCGCTCCGGCGGCAGCGTCTCGAACATGTCCGAATGCATGTCGGTGACGAAAAGATCGGGCCGGCCGTCGTTGTCGAAATCGAAGAACTTGATCCCCATGGCACCCCACGGGGTCCTCGGAAAGTACTGCGCCGTCTTGTCGATGAAGCGCCGGCCGCCCGCGTTCTCGAAATAATGCCCGTGCCCCTGCATGTTCAGGACGAACAGATCGGGCCAGCCGTCGCCGTTCAAATCCGCGACGGTCGCGTCGCCGCCCCATCCCGACGGCCGCAGCCCGACGTCGGCCGTGACCTCCTTGAACCGGTTGTGCCCGAGATTCTTATAGAGCACCGGATATTCGAACCGATCCGGAT
>DATJGQ010001150.1:0-7766 GCA_035494815.1 Gemmataceae bacterium | reverse complement strand
GGTGTCGCTGACGCTGAGGAGTGCATAAGGCCCGGTCGGCAGGTCGCCGTCGCTGGCGCGCCGCCGGGCCACGTCGTCGGCGCGGGCGGTGCTGACCGTCAAGGTCCCGCCGTGCGGCATCGCGTCCCGGGCGTTGATCACGAGGTTCATCACGACCTGCTCGATCTGGCCGGGGTCGATCAGCACCGGTAGCGGTTCGGCGGCGGTCGTCGTCGTCAGGACGATATTCTCGCGGATGAGCCGGCGGAGGAGTGTGTCGAAATCGGCGATGAGCGAGTTGAGATCGACGCGGCGCGGTTTCAGCACCTGCTTGCGGCTAAACGCGAGCAGCTGCCGCGTCAGTCCCGCGGCCCGTTCGCTCGCCTTCTTGATCGCACCGACCATCTCGCGCGACGGATCGTTCGCGGCAAGAGACTCGAGGAGCATATCGCTGTAGCCGGAGATGATCGTGATCAGGTTGTTGAAGTCGTGGGCGACGCCCCCGGCCAGGCGGCCGATCGCCTCCATCTTCTGTCCCTGCCGGAGCTGGTCGTCGAGCGGCGTACGGTCGGCCAGCATGTCGGCGGATTCGGCCGTCTCGGCGTGCCCGGGACCGGCGATCGAACGACGAACGTCGGCGTTCACGGCCCGACGACGCAACGCTCGGACAACGCCGACCGCCAACAGAAGTAAGACCGCGGCGACCCAACCGGCGACGACCAGGCCGCGGCGCGGTTCCGGAACGAACACGAACAAGCACGCAATCGCCAAGAGGGTGATGACCCCCGCCGTTCTGATGGTGGTGGACGGCCACTCGCGCGCGTTCTCCATCTCTGGCCCGGCGAGCGACGGCTGTCCGACGGGATCGTGCTGCGGGCTCGGTTGCGCCGCTCGGTCTTTGGCCATTTGCATTTCCGCGGCTCGGTACGGCCGTGTCGCCGATCCGCGACGACACGAGATTACTCCACCGGACTGTCGGCCGGGGGGGCGCCGATTGATCCCAGCGTGCGAATTGTGCGCTGAGCGCAAACCACTCCGCGCGCAGGGATTCAGCGAAGCTTAGCTCACAACGGCTCGCTCGAATGGGAAGACCGGGGACCGCACGTCAGGACGGTGGCGAAACGGCCGGACCTGCGGCACGCCCTTCCCGCGATTCGTGACCGCGAGGAGCACGGCGTTTGCCGTAAGTCCGGCCGAATGGTCCAGCGTCGGCGACGGCGGCAGGGTGGATGACGGGACGTGAACCGCCGCACCCAAGTCCAAAATGTTCATCGCGGATGCGGCGGGCGTCCGCCCCGTTCGCCCGATCTACAAGTTCCGCCGGCAGGCCGATACTCCGTCAGTCATTGTAGGCGGCCGTCCGACCCATTGGCCACAGCGAGGCCACCATGCATGCCGCGCAGGAGTAGGTCGGCGGTGGTCAGCGCTGGCCTCGTGTCCACTCTGACGTCTTGGTCATCAACTCGCCACAGTTCCATTGACCACAATCAATCATGCCGGTTGCGCCGAGCGATGGCGAACGGATTCTCCCTATTTTTCCTAGTTGCCCTACTTTCAATTTCGTTCCCCACGCCGATACTGTTCTATCGGCAGTCCATCGTCGGCCCTGGCCTCGGATGCCGGCGTCGGCCCTCCTCTCGGGACACGGCCCAATCGACCGTGCGCCCGCTGGTTGCACGCGGGGTGACCTATGTCCGTCTCAGCCGCCGGCGATCACCACGTCTACCTCGTCCAGCCAAAGTTCCCCCCGTCGTATTGGGGCTTGGACTACCTCGTCCCGCTCACGCCGTTCAAAGCGATCTTCCCGCCGCTGGGTCTGCTCACCCTCGCCGGTCTGACTCCGCCCGAATTCCGTGTCACCATCTGCGATGAGAACGCCGGCGAGCGCGTAGACTACGAAACGAATGCCCAGATCGTCGGCATCACCGGGTACATCATCCAGATGCCGCGGGTGTTCGCCATTGCCGACAGGTTCCGGGCGTTGGGCAAGAGGGTGGTCCTCGGTGGGCCTTTGGCGAACCTCCTTCCCGACCTCTGCCGGGAGCACTGTGACGTTCTCTTCGAAGGTGAGGCCGAATACACCTGGCCACGATTCCTGCGCGAGTTCGCCGCCGGCACGGCGACGGAGCACTACGTAGAACACGAGAAGATCCACCTGCCCGATTCGCCGATCCCGCGCCTGTCCATGTTAAGGCAGCCGTACGCCCAGGGCATCGTGCAGTGCACGCGCGGCTGCCCGTTCACTTGCGAGTTCTGCGACATCATCGTCATGTACGGGCGGAAGATGCGGTTCAAGCCGGTCGAGCAGGTGCTCGCCGAGGTCGAGGCCTGGGCCGACAAAGGTGCCACGTACCTGTTCTTTGCGGACGACAATTTCGTCGGCCACCGGGCTTATGCCAAGGACCTGCTCCGCGGCCTGATCCGCTGGAACCGAAAGCACGGCACGCCGCTCTCTTTCCACACCCAAGCCAGCATCGACATGGTCCGGGACGAGGAGCTGCTCGCCCTTCTGCGCGACGCGAACTTCTACTCGGTCTTCGTCGGCGTCGAGTCGCCGCGGAAGGCGAGCCTGGCCGAAACGCACAAGAGCCAGAATGAACGGATCGACATGGTCGCGGCGATCCACAAGATTCACTCGTACAACCTGTTCGTCTCGGCCGGGATGATCGTCGGCTTCGACCAGGACGACGTGGACATTTTCGGCGAGCAGTACGACTTCCTGCAGGCGGCCAATATCCCGGTTGCAATGCTCAGCGTGCTTTTGGCCGTGCCGAAGACGCCACTGTACGCCCGGTTGTTGGCAGCCGGCCGGATTCATAACGACTCCGACTCGTCGCGGTACGTCGGCACCAGCGGCGGCACGAACTTCGAGCCGATGAACATGACCCAGGACGAACTGCGTGACGGGCACGAGGAGCTGTACCGCCGGCTGTACGCGCCGGACGCCTATGCCGAGCGGGTGCTGGGCGCGCTGGAACGCTTCCACGACGTCAAATACGTGCCGGAGCGGTTTACTGTCAAGCGGCTGATGGCCGGGGTCCGCATCCTCGGCTATTACCTGCGGCACGGCAAGGAGGCGCGCCGGTTCTTCTTCCGGCTACTCGGGCGGACCGCCCGCCGGTCGCCGCGGAGCCTGAAGGTCATCATGATGAAGTTGGGGATGTACCTGCACTTCTGCGAGCTGCACGCCCGCAAGACCGGGTGGGACCCGTGGGCGGACCCGGCCGGGCCACCGGCGCCGAAGAAACGCTTGCCAGTCTCGGCCAGCGCGTAAGGCGCCGCGCGTCGGCGAACGCCTCTACGGACGACAGCAGACCCTGTCGTGCGCCGTTCCCTGGAAAACGACAACGCCGCAAGGTGCATCCCTTGCGGCGTTTCTGTCAGGGTGGATGACGGGACTTGAACCCGCGACCCCCAGATCCACAATCTGGTGCTCTAACCAACTGAGCTACATCCACCGACTTTCTGCATCTTAATCGGCCGGACGCGAATAGCAAGATCGCCGGTCCCTGGACGAATCCGGTCGGCCCCACATAATAACCGTTCCGATTTCGATCGCGTTTCGTGAGGTTGCTGCCATGCCGCTGGGGTTGCTCGGATTTAAGGTGGGGATGACGCAGGTCTACGATGACCAGGGCCGGATCGCCCCGGTGACGGTGCTACAGGTTGGCCCGTGCCCGGTGTTGCAGGTTCGCAACCAGGAGCGCGACGGCTACGACGCCGTGCAGCTTGGCTTCCAGGACAAGCCGCGGCGGAGCGCCACCAGGGCGGAACGCGGACACGTCTCCGAAGAGCTGGAGGCCAAACGCCGCAAGGCCCGCAAGGCCGCCGGCATTACCCTGCCGCTCAAAGCCAACACCGAACCGCAACGCCACATCCGTGAGTTCCGCCTGACCGATACCGCCGGCCTTGAAGTCGGCAAGGTCCTCACCGTCGAAGAGGTCTTCAAGGACATCAAGGCCGTGGACGTGATCGGCACGACCAAGGGCCGTGGCTACACAGGCACGATCAAGCGGCACAATTTCGGCGGACTGCGTCACAGCCACGGCGTGAAGAAGGGCTCGCGGCAGCGCGGCTCGATCGCCTCGAACGCGAGTAACCGCGGCAGCGGCCGGCCGAAGAAGGGCATCCGCATGGCCGGCCAGTACGGCAACGAGCGGGTCACCGCCCGTAACCTCTCGGTCGTCCGCCTCGACGGCGGCAATCACCTCTTGCTCGTCCGCGGCTCCGTTCCCGGTTTTAACGGCAGCCTGGTGATGATCCGGCCGACGAACAAAAGATAGTGAATCGTGTATCGTGAATCGTGTATCGTGGATCGCGTTTCGATCCACGATTCACGAGCCACGGTCCACGATTGCTCATGTCGCTAGTCGGCATCGATCTCGGCACCACCTATTCCGCCATCGCGGCCTTGGACGAACGGGGCCGGCCGTTCACGGTACCAAATCGCGACGGCGAGATGCTCACGCCGAGCGCGGTGCTCTTCGCCGGCGATGACGTCGTTGTCGGCCAGGCGGCCTTGGACGTCGCGCTCGAACAGCCGGGCCACGTCGCGACGCTGATCAAGCGCCGCATGGGTTACGACTCTTACGGCAGCGCCGTCGCCGGCCGCGAGTTTCGGCCGGAGACGCTGTCGGCGATCGTCCTCCGCAAGCTCGTCCAGGACGCGGAACGACATCTCGGGCCGATCCGGCAGGCGGTGATCACCGTCCCCGCTTACTTCGACGACACCCGCCGCAAGGCCACGCACGACGCCGGTCGGATCGCCGGACTGGACGTGATCGACATCCTCGACGAGCCGAGCGCCGCGGCACTGGCGTACTCCTTTCAGCACGCTCGCGTAGGTCAGGCTGTGCCTGACGCGGCGCTCCGTCAGGCACAGCCTGACCTACAATCGTCAGTGGTCTTGGTCTACGACCTCGGAGGCGGCACGTTCGACGCCACGCTCGTCCGCCTTTCGAAGCGGCATTTTCAGACGGTCGCGATCGAGGGCGACGTCCGCCTCGGCGGCAAGGACTGGGACGACCGCATCGTCAATCACGTCGCCGCACAGTTCCTGCAGACGCACGGCTCCGACCCGCGGACCGATCCGCAGTCGCTGGTCCTGCTCCAGTCGGCGGCGGAGCGGGGGAAGCGGACGCTCAGCAAGTTGCCGCAAACGAGCCTCACCTGCACGCACGCGGGCAAGGTGCTGAGTGTCCCATTGACGCGGACGGATTTCGAAGGGCTGACGCGAGACCTGCTGACGCGGACACGATTGACGGTCATGCAACTGTTGCGCTCGGCCGGCCTCGGCTGGGAACAAGTCGATCGCGTGCTGCTGGTCGGCGGGTCGACGCACATGCCGATGACGGGACACATGCTTCTCGAACTGAGCGGCAAGGAGCCGGACCACTCGCTCGCCGTAAGCGAGGTCGTGGCCCGCGGTGCGGCGTTGCATGCCGGCATCGTCGCGGCCCGATCCGGCGAATCACCGGAGGGCCTTAGCGAGGCGGCCCGGGACGAATTGGCGGACGTCGTGGAAGTAAACGTGATCGCCCATAGCCTGGGCGTCGAGGTGCGACACCAGGGCCAGCGGATCAACGACGTGCTGATCCGGAAAAACACGCAGCTTCCCGCGTCGGACGCCCGCGTCTACCGGACGGTCGCCCCGAACCAGCGGCGGGTGCGGGTCAAGGTCCTCCAGGGCGAGGCCCATCAGGCGGACGCGTGCATCCCGATCGGCGAGTGCTGGATCGACGACCTGCCGCCGGACCTGCCGGTCAACTCGCCGGTCCAGGTGCAGTGCGGTTGTGCGAGTAACGGATTGGTCGAAGTGCTGGCCGTGGACATGACCAGCGGGGCGCGGGCGAAGGCGACGATCCACCGCACCAGCGGGCTGTCCGACGAGGAGATCGCGCGCGAGGCGGCGTTCGTTCGCGGGCTGAAAATCCTGTAACGATCACTTCTCGCCGGCGCCGACGTCGATGAAGGTCTGCATGTCCTTGATCAGCGTCTCCAACTCCTGCTTGACCTTTTGCAACTGATTCAAAAATAGCGACGCTTCCTCGCCTTCGATCTTCTTGATGTTGTCGGCCTCCTCCAGCAGGATCTTCAACGCCACGCCCGTGGCCTCGATGTGCAACTTGTGCGTCGTCAGTCGGTCGCCGACCCTCTTGCAGACCTCGAACTTCTGGCGCGCCTCGGGGAGCTTGGCCTTCAAGTCCTCATACGTTGCGATCTTCGGCCAGACGTTGTACGCGAACCGCCGGGCCTCCGCGTGCTCGGGGCCCTTGAGCTTCCAGGCCTCTTTCAGATCGTCCCGTAGCTTTCGGATGTCCTCCCGCTCGCCGGTCTGATTCATGATTTGGTCGTAGGTTTCGATCGCCTCGTCGTATTCCGCGGCCTCCTTCTGGAGCTTGACCCTTTGCATCAAGACGGAGACGGCGTCGCGCTTGTCCTGGATGTCCGGCGACTCCGCGCGTTCACGGTCGGCTTTCAGGGACTTCTCCAGGTCGAGCAAACTGTTGCGAGCCCCGCGGAGAACCACGAGGGCTTTGTCGCAGTCCGTTAGCGCCGAGCCGTCATCCGCATTCACCTTTTGCGTCTCGCTCTTCAACCGGGCGATTTCCGCCGCGTGCAGCTTTTGCTCGACCTCGAGCCGCTCCAGCCAGGTCTGGACCTGTTCGAGCGTCTCGCGGTTCTTCTTGTCGTCCTTGAGCGCGCGCGAAAGCTGATTCCGCTGGGCGGTCAGACGCAGGATGATGTCGTGCAGCGCCCGCGTCTCGCGGCGCACGTCCGCCAGCACCGTGTCTTTGATCTCTTCTTCCGGCCTCGACTTGACGCTGATCTCGACCGGCCGGTCGTCGAGGATCGGCACCGGCACGGTGACCATCGTGCCGCCGCCGATGCGCACGATGGCAAGGCCCTGGTAAGTCGCACGAGTCTCGAACCGGCCGTCTCGCGGCATGCCGCGTTCCTCTTTCGCCGCCGAGTCGGGGGCGTGCACGCGGACTTCGAGGTTTCCTTGCGGCTCTCCGTGCGGGTCGGTCACGCGGAGGCGTAACCGTGACGCGGCCGTACCGAGACGGATCGCCCGATAGGTCACTTGTGGCCAGAACTTGAGCGGGTTCTCAAAGCGGGTGAAGAGTTCACACTCGACCTGGCCGTTCGCCGGCGGTGCGGTCGTGCGGACATATGTCGAGGGGATCACTTGAGCCGAGGCGCCGTCCCCACGGACTTCGACCAGCGCGAACACCGAGCCGGTCGGCACCCATCGGGCCATGTCGACAGAGGGGATCGCCCCGCCCTGCAGTTGCAGCCAGATCTTCGGGTCTTCCTTACGACTGACGGTGCCGACCGCTCCGAAGTCCTCATTCAAGAATCGAAGGATTTGTCGGCCGACGAAATGTCGGTCGGCGGTGATCGCCTGCCGCAGGAGCGGGCTGGGCTGGCCGGTCGCGCCGTCGTACTGGCGGGCGCGGATCGAGTACTCGGTTTTGGCCAAATCGACGGCGACGAAATGCCGTTTGCCGGCCTCGAGGCGTTCGGCCCAATTGCCGGAAGTTGGGTCGATCCAGTTCCCCATCGCGGCCGGATTGGCGTTGACGTCCATGACCTGCACGTGAGCGAGGGCGCCGAACGCCGATTGGAGGCCGTCGCGCAGTTCGTCGGCGATTTGCCGGCAATAGGCCGGCGTGAGAAGGCGATTGGCCCCGAACTTGAGCAGGACCTGGTACTCGTAAGGCTTCCCCGCGCCGACGTCGGCCGCGCCGGCGGGCGGCGAAACGAATGAGAGCAGCACGAGG
>DATJGQ010001149.1:0-2538 GCA_035494815.1 Gemmataceae bacterium | reverse complement strand
GCCATTGACCCAAGGCGGCGAAGGCGTCTTCGCCGGAGGACTGCGCGCGCGAGTCCAGCGCACCACCGTGCCCGAGCTTCAGATCGGACCCATTCGAATCACGAATGTGCCGGCCGGCGTCCTACCGGAGGCGGGTGGCCTGCGCCTGCCGGGAGTCGAAACCGATGGAGTGATCGGCACCGGACTTCTGATGCACTTCCTGTCGACGATCGACTATTGCAGCGGCCAACTGGTGCTCGCGCCGCGCAGTTCCGCGGCGGACTTCGAAGCCCGGACCGCGGCGGCTGGCGCGAACAGCGTGCCGTTCTGGCTGGTGGGCGATCACTTCATGTTCGCGCGCGGGAAACTGAACCAGGCCGAGGGGCTGTTCCTGATCGACACCGGCCTCGCCGGCGGCGGGCTGACGGCGACCAAGGCGACGCTCGATGCCGCGGGCGTCACGATCGACGAGAGCAACACGTTGACCGGCCAGGGCGGCGGCGGGGCAGTGCAAATCGTGCCATTCCGCGCCGCGGCCACGCTTGGAAACCTGACCCGCAGCGACTTGCCGGGGGTGTACTCACCGGGCGGAAACCCGTTGAGCCTGTTTCCCTTCACGTCCTCGGGAATCATCTCTCACGCATTCTTCCGCCAGAGCCGGCTGACGTTCGATTTCGACGCGATGAAACTGGTGACCGAGAGCTGCTGATCGACCCAACAGGGCGGCAACTTCGACGTGCGCAAGCAATGGAGCCGGCGGAAGCCGACCGCCGCGTTCGACCGCCGGTTCGACAGGCGATGACGACCGTTACGCTGCGGAGCCCGAAGAACCCGTTCGCGAAGGAATAGGGGCGGAGCGGGCTTGCGGCGGCTTACTCGCGCCGGGGTTCGCGTTCGTTCGGCGGGGCGGAACTGACCTGGACCTGCCGGCTGACCTCGAGGCGGGCTCCGGCGGCGAAAGCGCCGCCGGGACCGGCGCCGACCGTGCTCACGCCGGCTCCGGGGGTGCCGACGGTGACGTTGAGGCCGGCGGCATTGTCGACCACGAGCTTGACCCACAGCTTGCCGTTGTCGCGGTACCACGAGGTCTCGCCGGCGTCGCGGAGCGCGGCGAGGCTCGGTTTCTCCGCGCCACCGGCGGCGGTGGTGAAGCCGGGAAGCTCGACGACCACCGACGAACCGTTGTCCATTTCGGTCAGCGACAGCGACAGCGAATCCCTCGCGGTCTCGACCCTGACTTCGGCGCCGCTGCGGAGCGTGGTTTGCCCGGTGTATTCCCAGCGCCGGCCGTTGCGGCTGAGCATGACCGGATCGGCGATCGGTTCGTTGCCGAAGCCGAAATTGCCGCCGACGGCGAAGTGGCCGAAGTCGCCCTTGCAGACCGCGGCGTTCCAGGCCGGTTTGATCGTGCAGGCCTGGTCGTCGGAGGCGATGCCGTTGTCGAGGACGATGTAGGAATCGGGGACCCCGCCGACCGAGCCGTCGCGGTCGTGGATCGCCGCGCCGCGCCAGGCATTGCCGCGGCCGAGGTCGGAGGCCCACCGGCGCACGACCGGGGGGAAGCCGACCGGCTTGGAATTGACGAACTTCGCGCCCTCGATGGCGTTCTCGGTGCTCATACCGAAGCTGGTGTACATCAGGTACGAGACCGCTTCGGAATCGCGCGTGGCGTTGGGCTGGAAATTGACGAAGGTGGTGTTCACCACGTCGTGGCGCAGGTCGTAGTACTCGTAGCCGCGGATCGGGAAATCCGTGAGCTCGTTCGGCATGCTGCGGCCGTAGGCGATCTCCGCCGGAGTCCTCGGGGTGCCGATGTTGTCGGATTCGCCCACGAACACCGAGTCGACGACCCGCGAGGTGTAGGCGGCGCGGCCGACCGCGGACGCCGCATGGGTGAAGCCGACCGCGTTGTCGGCCACGCGCAGGTTCCTGAACAGGTGCAGCTCGCCGCGGCCCCAGACGGCGCCATGCCGGTTCTTGTAGCCGGTGAAATCCTCGAAGACCGACCCCGCCGGCTTGCTGTTGGTGTCGGCCGGATCGGCAAAGGCGAAATGGTAGTTGCTGCCGCCGACGCTGAACGTGCCGTCGGGCCTGGGGCCGCGATCGAACATGAAACCGTCATAGTTCGAATGGGCGGTGTTGCCCTTGAACTCGCGGACGGCGGTCCGCCGTGGCCAGATGTTCGCGCTGCCCGGCCTGTCCAGGAACGCACCGGTCGGATGCTCGGGCAAGGCGAACCAGAAGCCTATCTCCTCGGACCCGGCGGCGACATTGTCCCGGAAACTATTGTCCGGATTGGTGATCCAGAACATCGAGGCCGTGTTGTCGGACGGAATCAGAACATCCTTGGCGGCCTGGCCGGCCGCTCCCGATCCAAAGCCGCCGCCAGATCCGGCCGGGCCGAGGTTCGTCGGCACGCAGGCTTTGCCGTCGGGATGGCACTTGGTCCAGATCGCGAGGTTGTGAAGGAACTGGTTGCCGGTCTCGACCGCGTCTTCGAGGAAGAAGCAGTGGCCCACCGTGTTGTAGGTAACGTTGTTTTCGACCCGCACGTTGTTG
>DATJGQ010001148.1:0-5484 GCA_035494815.1 Gemmataceae bacterium | reverse complement strand
CACGGCGCCCGCATCGGCGGATCGAGCAGCGCGTTCGCCTCCGCGTCACCCAGGAAGCGCTCGGCCGTCGGGTCCCACGCCAGCGGCCGTCGCAGCCAGTAGCCGATGTTGCCCAGCAGGCAAACCGACGCCGACCGGTGGCCGACTTCCGCAGGACAGATCGGCTGCTTTTTCGCTTTGACACACTCGACCCAGTTGCGGCGGTGGTTGGTCGCGTGGTAGACGCGGACGGCTCGGTCGCCGAGCGGTTCCTTGAAGATCTCCGCCGGCTTGCTCTCGATGACGTCGCGATCGACATGGATCGTGCCGTCGGTGCCTTCGAACGTCGTGCCGCTCGGCCCGCCGTGGAACATTTCGACGCCGTTAGCGTAGACGAACTTCAACCCGGAGTTTCCGCGCTGCGGCGGTTCGACGCGGACGGGCCCGCCCGCGTCCATGCCCAGGCCCCACTGGGCGATGTCGAAGTGATGCGCCCCCATGTCGGCGAGGCGGCCGTTCGCGTACTCCTTGTAGTCCCGCCAATTGGGGAAGTGGCGGTGGATCCCTTTCGGGCACAGTTCTTCATTGTACCCGCGCAGCGGCGCCGGCCCGAGCCAAAGTTCCCAGTCTGTCCCGTCGGGGATCGGCTGCTCGGGCAAGTCGCACGGCTTCGCCGGCCCGCCGACGCCGACGCGGACGGTGTGCACCCGCCCGATCCGGCCGTTCAGGACCAGTTCGACCGCCTGCCGGAACTTGCCGCCGAACTCGCACCGCTGTTGGCTGCCCGTCTGAAAGATGACGTCGTGCTTGGCAACGGTCTCGACGACCCGCCGGCCCTCGCCGATCGTGCGGGTGAGCGGCTTCTCGCAGTAGATATGTTTGCCGGCCCGGGCGGCGAGGACGCACGGCAGCGCGTGCCAGTGGTCGGGTGTGGCAATCAGGACGGCGTCGATGTCCTTGCGGTCGAGGAGTTCGCGGAAGTCGCGGTAGGCGACGCAGCCTTTGTAATCGTCCTTTCCACGCTGTTCAGCATAGCGGCGTTCGACCGTCTGCTTTGCCGCGTCGCGCCTTTCGGCGACGACGTCACAAACGGCCAGCACCTGCACGTCCGGCATGCCCGCGAAACTCCCCACGTGGCCGCGGCCCTGCGTGCCGACGCCGATTACCCCGAGCGTCAGCCGGTCGTTCGGCCCGGCCGCATTCGCCGACCGGGCCGGGAGTGACACCGCGGCGAGCCCGCCGACGGCGAGTGTGCGGACGAACGTGCGGCGGTTCAGTCGCGTATCCAGTGACATCGTGCGAGCCTCCGGGAGGGGCGAGGCGGGATCCTGATGTTTTCGCCGGAAATTCACGGCAGTGCCAATATATTCTCCGGGTAAGGTCCTCGAGGAATCGCGATGAAGCAATTGATCTTGGCCGTAATTCTGTTGGGCGCGACGGTGGCGGCGTCGGCCGGCGACGTGCCGCCCGAACGGCTCGACAACTGGCACCACTGGCGCGGCCCGCTCGCCAACGGCACCGCCCCGCACGCCGACCCGCCGGTGACGTGGGACGCCAACAAGAACATCAAGTGGAAGGCGCCGCTGCCGAGTCAGGGCAGCTCGACGCCGATCGTCTGGGGCGACCAGGTGTTCGTGCTCACTGCGACCAAGACCGACCGGATCGCATCGGAGAGTGAGCGGCCCCGCGTCGACCCGAAGTTCGAGACCAAGACGAGCCCGCCGGCTAACTACTATCGGTTCGAAGTGCACAGCTTCGACCGCCGGACCGGTCGGCCGCGGTGGCGGAAGACCGCCGCCGAGAAGGTGCCGCACGAGGGGCACCACCCCACTCACTCCTACTGCGCCGGCTCCCCCACGACCGACGGCAAACGGCTCTACGTCTCCTTCGGTTCGTTCGGCAACTACTGCTACGACCTCGACGGCACTCTCCTCTGGCAGCGCGACCTCGGCCGGCTGAACACCCGCCTCGGCTGGGGCGAGGCGGTCACGCCGGTGATCTACAAGGATTCGTTGCTGCTGAATTGGGACCAGGAGGGCGGGACCTCCGCGCTGATTTGTCTCGACCCGGCAACCGGACACGACCGCTGGCGCGCCCGGCGCGACGAACGGAGCACCTGGAACACGCCGCTCGTGGTCGAGCACGGCGGGCGAACCGAAGTGATCGTCAACGGCAACAACCGGGTCCGCAGCCACGACTTCGCGACCGGCGAGGAGATCTGGCAGTGCGGGGGCATCGGCATCAACCCGATCCCGTCGCCGGTCTCGGACGGCGAAGTGGTCTATTGCATGAGCGGCTACACGAACCCGGCCGCCCGGGCGATCCGCCTCGGCGGTACCGGCGACCTGACGGAATCGTCAGCCGTCCTTTGGAAGCTCAATCGCGGCACGCCCTACGTGCCCTCGCCGTTGTTGCTCGGAGATCGCCTCTATTTCACAAAGGGCCGTGAGGCGCTTCTGACCGTCATCGACACGAAGTCGGGCCGGCCGGTCTTGGACGAAGTGCGACTAGCGGGGGCGAACAGTTTCTACGCGTCGCCGGTCGCGGCCGCCGGGCGGGTGTATCTGGTCGACCGCGGCGGGACAACGCTGGTGCTGAAGCAGTCCGACAAGTTGGAGATTCTGGCGACAAACCGGATCGACGACCCGATGGACGCGTCGCCGGTCGTGGTGGGCCGGCAGTTGTTCCTGCGCGGGGCGAAGAACCTTTACTGCATCGAGGAATGATCTGTCAGTTCGCGACGCTTCGCAGAAGCGTGAGAGTCCCTCACGCTTCTGCGAAGCATCGCGAAACGGCTATGAGAGCAACTCGCGAATGACCTGCGCCTTCTCGACCCCCGTCAGCCGCAGGTCCAGGCCCAGGTGCTTGACCGAAAACCGCTCGTGGTCAAAGCCGAGCAGGTGCAACACTGTCGCGTGGAAGTCTCGGATATTCACCGGATCCTTGACGATGTTGTAACTGAAATCGTCCGTCTCGCCGTAGATCGTCCCGCCCTTGGTGCCGCCGCCGGCCATCCACATCGTGAAGCAACGGGGGTGATGGTCGCGGCCGTAATTCTGTTTCGTCAACCCGCCTTGTGAATAAATCGTCCGCCCGAATTCGCCGCCCCAGATCACGAGCGTCGAGTCGAACAGGCCCTTGCGCTTCAAGTCCTGGATCAGGCCCCAGCACGGGCGGTCCACGTCCTTGCACTGGTCGGGCAGCCGGCCGGCGACGTTGGCGTGCGTGTCCCAGTTGTTGTGGTAGATCTGCACGAACCGCGTGCCGCGCTCGACCAGCCGCCGCGCGAGCAACACCGAGTGCGCGAACGAGCCGGGCTTCTTCGCCTCGTCGCCGTAGAGTTCGTAGGTCGAGGCCGGTTCGCTGCCGAGGTCCGTCAACTCCGGCACGCTCGATTGCATGCGGTACGCCAACTCGTATTGCTCGATCCGCGTGTGCGTCTCGGGATCGCCGACCTGGCGGGCGGTCATCTCGTTGAGCGCTTTGAGCCCGTCGAGCGCCTTGCGGCGGACCTCCGCCGGAACGCCCGGCGGGTTGTTGATGTAGAGGATCGGGTCGCCGCCAGACCGTAAGGCGACGCCCGCGTGCTCGCCGGAGAGGAACCCGGACGACCATAGCCGCGCCGCGATCGCCTGTACCTGCTCCGTGTTGGTCGGCTTGGCGACCAGGACAACAAACGTCGGCAGGCTGTCGTTGACCGAGCCGAGGCCGTAGGACGCCCACGAGCCGAGACACGGCCGGCCGGTCACTTCGTTGCCGGTCTGCATCGCCGTGATCGCCGGCTCATGGTTGATCGCCTGCGTGTTCATCGAGCGGATGAAGCACAGGTCGTCGACCATCTTGGCCGTATTCGGCAACAGTTCGCTGACCCACATGCCGCACTGCCCGTGCTGGGCGAACTTGAACTTCGACGGCGCGACAGGAAACCGCGCCTGGCCGGAAGTCATCGTGGTCAGTCGCTGCCCGCGGCGGATCGAGTCGGGAAGGTCCTTGTCGAACATCTCGTTCATCTGCGGCTTGTAGTCGTACAGGTCCATCTGCGACGGTCCGCCGACCATGTGCAGGTAGATGACGTGGCGGGCCTTGGGCGGGAAGTGCGTCCGGCCGGGCTGCTCCGCATCGGACTTTTTGCCGTCGCCACGGACGCGGTCGCCGCCGAGAAGCGTGGCCAACGCCGCGGCGCCCAGCGAGAAGCCGGCCGAGGCGAAGAACTGGCGGCGGGTTTCGTGTCGAGTCAAGTCGCGGGCGAGGATGCCGGGGATGTACTCCATTGCGTCTCCTCTCAGGCCGATTCCGGCGGATGGAAGCCGAACCGGCGCTTGTGGCCGTCAGGTGGCGGTTCGATCATTCTCCGCAACACTTCGGCGATCTCGCGAATTTGAGTGTCATGGAGTTGGACGGTTTCGGCCAGTTGCTGTAATTGCGCCACGAGTTCTCCGGGCGTGGCGAGCAATCGCCGGATGCGGACAAACGCCCGCATTATCTCGATGTTAACACGGACTGCCATGGGCGACCGGAGGACACTCGAGAGCATCGCCACGCCTTGCTCCGTGAATGCCCAGGGAAGCTTACGGCGGCCCCCATGGCCCAATCTTGAAGTCGCAATTTGCGATTTCAAGTGCATAACCTCTTGTCGTGTAAGCCGAAATGCAAAGTCACTGGGGAACCGATCTCGATTGCGGGTGACTTGTTCGTTCAGGCGTTTCGTCGCGACGCTATACATTCGCGCGAGATCCTCGTCCAACATAACTCTCTGTCCGCGAATGAGATGGATGCAACCGTCCACCTCCGCGGGCGCCAATGCGGTAATTGTTGTGTGTCTCGGCATGGGCGAACGCGTTCGCGTCTGGTGGAAACGATTCGGAACGTAATACTTTGCGTGGAATACGTTTCTGACTTGAAGTCGCAATTTGCGACTTCAAGTTTACTTATTCAAAGCTTCATCCAGGTTGATCATCTGGTTCGCCAGTACCGTCCAAGCCGCCAACTCGGCCGGATCGACCGCCGCGTCCGCCTTCGATTCGCCGACCGCGATTAGTTTACCGGCTTCGTCGGCGTGCTCCTTATAGAAGGCGAGCGAGTCGTCGAGCGTCGCCCGCACGACCGCCTTCTCCTCGGGCCGCAACGGCCGGGCGAGCAATCGCCGCGCGATGAAATCGAACCGGCCGTCGGCGTCGCCGGCGTCCTTGATCGCCCGCTCGGCGAGCGCCCGCGCCAGGGAGGACGGGTCGAGCGAGTCCGGCCGCCAGGCGACGAAGGTGGCGCCGGCGAGGAGCGTCGGCACCAGCTCGTCGAGCGAGACGTCGAAGGCGAAGGAGGCGACCTGGAGGACGCGGTCGCCGGGGCCGAGCCCCAGGCGGCGGGCGAACTCGACGGCGTGGGCGGCGAGCGCCCCGTGCGAGACGAGGACCCCCTTCGGCCGCCCCGTCGAGCCGGAGGTGTAGATGAGATAGGCGAGGCTCGCCCCGAGATCCGATAGCATGTCGGGCGCCGGCCGGGTTGACG
>DATJGQ010001147.1:0-2850 GCA_035494815.1 Gemmataceae bacterium | reverse complement strand
GCGTTCAGGCACGGCTGGTGACCCGCCTCGGCGAACAGCTCGAACCGCCGCGGGCCACGCAGCCCTGCGCACACCGCCTCCGCCTCCGTCGCATGAACCCAAGCGTCATGGGCGCCATTGAGTACCAGCCCGGGACACGTAACCGCGGCCGCGTCTTCGACCGGATTGTGGGCGAATGCGTTAAACCCTTGCTGGACGCCGCCCCAGAAAACGAGCAACCGCGCCAACGGGAACGCCGGCAGCCCCATCACCTCGAATCGATGGCCCACCGTCGTCAGCAGCCGGTCGAACGGGCATTCCAGAATGATGCCGTCGGGTGCGGCCCCTTGATGAGCCATCGCCCGCAAAATCGCCGCGCTGCCCATCGACTGGCCATAAAGGACAAATCGTCGATTTGGCCAGTGCTCGCGCGCAAACGTCAGCGCCGCGGCGACGTCCTCGCCCTCGCGGACGCCGAGCGTGCAGTCCGAACCGCTCGACGCGCCGCCGCCGCGGAAATCGACGAGCAAAGTGTCATATCCCAATTGATGGAACGCAGCCGCCTCGTTCAGGACAGCGCATTTGCACCCGCCGCGACCGTGAAACAGGATCACCGATGCACGCGGCGAATCCGCCGCGATGTGCCAGACTTCGAGCGTGCCGTCGGGCACGGGAATCGAGTGAGTCGTGTATGCGAGCCCCGCTGCGGCCGGCGTCGCGGATTTCTCCGGCCGCGGCAAAATTACGCCGGTAACCAGGACGCCGAACTTTTTCCAGCCGGCCAACGACGGGGGTCGCGCGGTCGCCGTCGACGGGGCGTAATGCGTGAACCCCCGAGCGTGGAGGTACGCAAGGACATTTAGGAGTACAAGAGGGGCGATCACCACAAGCGCCAGCAAACGCTTCCAACGGGCTCGGCACCAGGTGAGTACACGCATATCAGGTCGATCGAGCCGAGGGGTGTGAAATTCCGCCGCCGGGTAGTGCATCCGTCGCCGGCCCACGCTAGCATACAGGATGCGAACAGAGATTATGGGTCAAGTCGCCCGGAAGGACAACCGCTCGGCGAAGGTGCCCTATGGTCGAAGTCGCGCAACTCACGCGGCCGAAGATCCGCCGTCAGGTCGGCGAGGTCAGCCTCGATAAGGCCAAATCGTATCTGCGAGACGACGTCTGGAGCGATCTGCGGGCGCAGGGCGAGACGATTAAGGGCCATTGTCAGGGCCAGCTGTCCCAACCGTATCGCGTCGAGGTCACGTTCGACGGTAACGCGATCGCCGCAGCGGCGTGTTCCTGTCCGGTCGGCGGCGGCGGACATTGCAAACACGTCGCGGCGCTCTTGCTCTACTACAAGGATCATCCGGACGCATTTATCGAAGTCGAAGAATTGGAGCCGGCCCTCGAACGGCGGAGCAAGGGCGAGCTGGTCGCACTCATCCTGCGGATGATCCGCCGGGTGCCGGAATTGGAATCGCTCTTGGGAGCGCCGCTGCCCGGTTACTCTGACGCGGCGACGACCGACGACCCGGAACCGTTCCGCCGCCAGGCCGCCGCGGCGTTCGCCCATTCTGGCCCCGAGTGGGGCGCGGCCGCCGCCATCAGCCGCGAACTCGCCGACATCGTGACGGTCGGCGACGAGTTCCGCGCCGGCGGGAATGTGCCGGCCGCCGCGGCCGCCTATCGCGGCGTCGCCGACGTCGTCCTCGAACACCTATTCTCCGTGCGCGACGAGGAGGGTGAGCTGCTCGAAGTGGTCGGTCATTGTGCGGCCGGCCTGTGCGCCTGCCTCGAGGACCTGCGGCCGGACGACACCCGCCGCGACGACCTGTTACAGGCGCTCGTCGAATTGCTCGTCGCCGACGAGGCCCACGGCGGGCTCGGCGTGAGCGACTCGGTGCCCGATGCGATTGTACACCGCACCACGCCCGAGGAACGGCGGCGCGTCGCCGGCTGGGTCCGCGAGCGGTTGCCGAAGGGCGATTCCTGGAGGGACGAATACCAACGCCGCGAACTCGGCAGCATCCTCCTCGACCTGGAAGCCGGCGACCTGGACGACGCGGCGTATTTGCGACTCTGCCGCGAGACGGGCCGGACGGAGGAACTGGTGGATCGGCTGCTCGGTCTCGGCCGTGTCGACGACGCTCTCAAAACCGTGAAGGCGGCCGACGACACCCATCTGATCGAGCTTGCCGACCTGCTCGTGCAGCACGCCCATGCCCAAGAGGCAGAGTGGCTGGTCGAGGACCGGGCGGCCAAGTCGCCGGCCGCGACGCAGTTCCTGGAATGGCTCCGGCGGCAGGCCGAGGCGCGGCACGATCAGCCGGCCGCGCTGAAATGGACCGAACAGCTCTTCCGGCGGCAGCCGTCGCTGGCCGAATACCTGGAACTCCGGCGGCAGACCGGGCCGTCCGACTGGCCGAATCGTCGCGAACGGTTACTCGCGGACTTGCAGAAGTCCCGCAACGCCTGGCTGTTGGTGGAAATCCTGCTCGTCGAGCAGGAAGTCGGGCGAGCCTTGATGGTGGTAAACGCCCCGTGGGGCCGGCGGGCGGCCCAGCGGCTGAGCGTCGCCAAGGCCGCGGAGAAGGACTTCCCGCGCGAGGCCCTGGGGTTGTATCGCGAGGAAGCCGAGCTGCTGATCGGGCAACGCAACCGCGAATCGTACCGGGCCGCGTGTGGGCACCTGCGGAAGATGCGCGACCTGCATGCGAGGCTGGACGACGGCGCGGGTTGGGACTTGTATGTGAGCGGGTTGCGAACGCAGCATCGGACGTTGCGGGCGTTCGTCGAAGAACTGGAGCGGGCGAAGTTATAACCTGACCGTCTTACCATGTGACGCCGCGACCCGAGTCTTCGAGGGGAGCGCTGGCC